>NZ_JAMHKS010000066.1:0-133957 GCF_025566055.1 Leclercia tamurae | reverse complement strand
TATATAAGGTACTGGAACCACAAGCGTATCAAACTGAGTCTGGGAGGACTCAGCCCGGTGGCGTTCCGGGCTGAGTATCTGAAGACCGGTTAATACAAGCCGTCCAGGTTTTGGGGCGCAGTTCACTACGCTTACCCGGCCTGGAAAACCCGTAGGCCCGTGCAAGCGTAGCGCCGCCGGGCAGTTACCGCGATGCTAAACCAGGTGCATCAACCCACGCCTTTACCCGCATTCCACGCAAAATCATCATCCACGCCAGCACAATGGCGACCATCATAATCACAAACAGCGACCAGTGCGGGAGGTGGGTGAGGATCAGCCCGGTGATCATCGGGTTAAAGGCCGCACCCAGCCAGCCGAGCGCCTGGGCGGAGAAGTAGCTCGCTTTCATCCCCGGCGGGGCGATGTTGTCGATCAACATGTATTCGCCCGGGGCATAGATAATTTCACCAATGGTGAAGACCGCCGCGGCCAGTCCCCAGTAGATGAGATTCTCCCCGGAGAGCATGAACCCGGCCAGGCCGAGGACGAAGAACAGGGTGCCCAGGGTCATCAGCGGGCGGATGTTACGCGCCGACAGCTTGCGGCCAATGATGTACTGCAGCGACACCACCATCGCGGCGTTCACCGGCAGCACCACGGCCACCACGTTCTGCGCGAAATCGCTGTCGTAATCGGCGGCCAGCACGTACTGAGAAATACAGCTGGCAAAGGAGCCGCCCACGTAGGAGGCCAGCAGACCGGAGAGGGTATACCAGAACAGTGCCCGATCCCGCAGCAGCACCGACGGCTGCCACGGCACCGGGGCCTGTTCGCTGTCTGCCACCACGCTCTTCTGCACATAAACCTGAATGAGCACCAGCGGTAAGGCGGCGCAGAAGGCCGCCATCCAGAACGGCAGCTGCAGGCTGTACATCATCAGCAAGGTACTCAGCGGTGGCCCGACGGTCCAGCCAATATTGAGAAAGCTGTAGTTAAGCGAGAAGACCCGCGCCTTTTCCGCCGGGTTCAGCACATCGGAAAACCAGGCTTTCAGCACCGTGGAGAAGATCGAATAGGCGCAGTTGATCAGCGCGAAGGCCAGCACCACCAGCACCACGTTATCCACCAGCGGGATCGCCAGGAAGCCCAGCGCCACCGCCGTAATGGCGATCAGCATGTAGCGGTTTTTATCGAACTTGTCGGCCAGGATGCCAAAGCCCAGGCTGAAAACCACCCCAATAGTCAGCGCCACCGTCAGGGCATAACCAATATTCTCCACGCTCATGTTGTAGACGCGGGTGAGATAGATGGTCATAAACGGCAACGTCGCGCCGCGCCCAATGGTGAGTAACAGCGACGACGCCAGCAGCGCTGCGGTTGAGCGCCTGAGTGATGATTTCATTTTCCTGCCCGACAATTGCGTGTGAAGTTTTTGTTATGTCTTATCAGGATTATCACGGCATAAGAGGCTTGTATACCACCAAATTTATCCCTAAGTGCTTCGCCTGACTGCCAGAATTAATGATCTGTTCCTCGGCGGTTTTTTTCGTTACTTTGAAGAGTGTTTACAAAAATTTAATAAACAGGGGCAGGGTATGACACGCAAAGACGGGCTGCTGGCATTGGTGGTGGTGGTGGTTTGGGGGCTGAATTTTGTGGTGATCAAACTCGGATTACACAACATGCCGCCGCTGATGCTGGCCGGTTTACGCTTTCTGCTGGTGGCCTTCCCGGCGCTGTTTTTTGTTGCCCGCCCGAAAATCCCGTTTCGTCTGCTGCTCGGCTACGGCCTGACCATCAGCTTCGGTCAGTTTGCCTTTTTGTTTTGCGCCATTAACTTCGGCATGCCCGCCGGGCTGGCCTCGCTGGTATTACAGGCGCAGGCATTCTTTACCATCATCCTCGGGGCGCTGGTGTTTGGCGAGCGTCTGCAGGGCAAACAGCTGGCGGGGATCGCTCTCGCGGTGGTTGGCGTGCTGGTGCTGGCTGAAGCCAGCCTCAACGGGCAGCACGTCGCACTGCTGGGCTTTTTACTGACCCTGGCGGCGGCGTTCTGTTGGGCCAGCGGCAATATCTTCAACAAAAAGATCATGCAGCTTGAGACGCGGCCGGCGGTGATGTCCCTGGTGGTGTGGAGCGCCCTGATCCCGATTGTGCCCTTTATGGCGGCGTCATATCTGCTGGATGGCCCGACGGTGATGTGGCACAGCCTGGTCACCCTCGATCTGACTACTGTTCTGTCGCTTTTCTATCTGGCCTTTGTCGCCACCATTGTCGGCTACGGCATCTGGGGGGCATTGCTCGGTCGCTACGAAACCTGGCGGGTGGCACCGCTGTCGCTGTTGGTCCCGGTGGTGGGCATTGCCAGTGCGGCGTTGTTACTGGATGAAAAACTGGGCGCGTTGCAGCTGGTGGGGGCGCTGCTGGTGATGGCCGGGCTCTATATTAACGTCTTCGGCTTGCGGGTGCGTCGGGCGACGCGGGTCAAAGGGTAAAAAAAAGCCCCGCACGGGCGGGGCAAAACGAATCAGGCGCCCTGATTGTAATAGGGCACGCCTAACTCGTCGGATTTGTCGCTGCCTGCGCCCATATGGTTAAAATCGTGGGGCGATTGGCCATTAGCCGTTGGCAGGATCATGGTGTCGCGGCTGTTCTGCTGCGAAACACCTGGCGTTTGCTCCGCAAAACTCTGGCCGGAGACCAGCACCAGGGCGGTGAAAACAGCGGAAGCGAATAGTTTCATAATTTCCTCGGTACGTCTTTATACAGGCGATTAGCAGTTACAGTGATTGATCGGAAGCAGATACCGGGATTCCCCGCGCATATTGGTGATGCGATATTTATGCGGTGGAACGTCGAAGTAGTTTTTGAACGTGCGGGTCAGGGTCTGCTGTGATTCAAACCCGTAACGCTCAGCCAGATACAGGATCGGCTCGTTACTTTCCTTCAGCTTCTGTGCGATTTCCGTTAATTTGCGGCTGCGGATGTACTGGCCTAATGAGTGGCCGGTCTCTTTTTTAAACATCCGTTGCAGGTGCCATTTTGAGTAACCTGAACGCTCGGACACTTTCTCAAGCGAGAGCGGTGACTCCAGGTTATCTTCGATCCAGCCCAAAATGCTATGAATAGTGATGGCGTCAGTATTGCGTCTGGACATCGTCATACCTCTTTCTGTTTACGGCAGGATCTTCTTAAGCAAATGCTCAAGCGTTGCCACTTCGTCCGCCGTTAAGTTTTTTGTTAGTTCCTGGTGCAGTTTTTGTCCTACTAATTGATGACATTGTTCACACATTGCCGCGCCGTCGCTGGTCAGTTGCACCAGTACGCCGCGTTTGTCATTCGGGTTCGGGCGGCGTTCAATCCACCCTTTGCAGACCAGACGATCCATCATGCGCGTCAGCGCACCGAGGTCGACAGACAGGATCTTCTTCAGCTCAACCGGGGTGATACACACTTCGCAGCGCACAGAACAGAGCACTTTAAACTGGGTTGCGGTGATATCCAGCGGTGACAGATAGTCATTGAGCAGACGGTCTTTCTTTTGGTTAACCATATAGATAAGCCGACCCAGCGGAATGATTTCGTTGAAGAGGTCACTGGTGCTTTTCACAATGGTTGCCCTGGCAAGTAGTTTAATCACGGCAGATATTATTGCTCAGGCAACTATAAGTCAACTGAATGCATTAGCTTATGACACGATTTGCTAAAGCGATTCAGATCACATTTTTGCCCGTTTTAAGGATCGTCATATCACTGGGGTAAATTGATTGCGGAGCGAAAATAATACTTACGATGTGAGCATGGTTGTTACGGTCGTTTTAACCCTATACTTGGCTGGTTAAATTTTGCTAAGGACAACTCTATAAAATGGTTGATTTATTTAAAGCAATTGGCCTTGGACTGGTGGTGTTGCTGCCGCTGGCAAACCCGTTAACCACGGTTGCGCTTTTCCTCGGCCTCGCGGGCGACATGAACCGTGAACAGCGTAATCATCAGTCGCTGATGGCCTCCGTTTACGTCTTCGCGATCATGATGGTGGCGTACTACGCCGGGCAGTTGGTCATGAACACCTTCGGGATCTCCATTCCCGGGCTGCGCATTGCGGGTGGTCTGATCGTGGCGTTTATCGGTTTCAGGATGCTGTTCCCGGCCCCGAAATCGCCGGATGTTGCTGACGCCCAGGACGCGCTGGAAGATAAGCAGGGCAGACCGGCCCCAAACATCGCCTTCGTGCCGCTGGCGATGCCGAGCACAGCAGGTCCGGGGACCATTGCGATGATCATCAGCTCCGCCTCGACGGTGCGCAGTGGCTCTGATTTCCCGGAGTGGGTGGTGATGATTGCCCCGCCGCTGATTTTTGCCATTATCGGCGTGATCCTGTGGGGCTGTCTGCGGAGCTCGGGCGCGATTATGCGCTGGGTGGGCAAAGACGGTATCGAAGCGATCTCCCGTCTGATGGGCTTCCTGCTGGTCTGTATGGGCGTGCAGTTTATTATTAACGGCGTGCTGGAAATTATTCAAACCTACCCTAACTAACAAAGCCGGGTGGCGCGCTGCCACCCGGTCACCTCTCTAGCCGTGATGGGGCTGCTCTTCCAGAGCGACAGGCCATTTCCTGAAGATCAGCACCGACCAGATTAACGCCGCCAGCGCCGGGATTGCCCCCAGATAGCCAATCGACGCCATCGACAGATGCAGGATCACCTGATTCCCCACCAGCGCGCCCGCGCCAATCCCCAGATTGAAAATTCCGGAGAAGAGGGCCATCGCCACGTCCGTGGCATCCGGCGCCAGGGCCAGCACTTTCACCTGCATCCCAAGGCCGATAATCATAATCGCCACGCCCCAGACGACGCTCAGAAGCGCGAGACTGGTCTCGCTTCCCGAGGCGGGCAGCAGCAGTAGCAGACACCCCAGCAGCAGACCAATAGCGCTGCTCACCAGCAGCGAGGCGTGACGGTTGCCAAGCTTGCCAAACAACAGGCTGCCGATAATCCCCGCGCCACCCAATAGCAAGAGCAGTATCGTGGCGAAGCTGGCGCTGAATCCGGCGATGGTCTGCACAAACGGCTCGATATAGCTGTAAGCGGTGTAGTGTGCGGTGACCACGACGACCGTCAGCAGATAGAGGCTCATCAGCGCCGGACGACGCATCAGCAGCGGCAGGCTTTTCAGCGATCCGGAGTGCTCACTCGGCAGTTTCGGTAACAGCTTGATCAGGCACAGCAGGGTGAACAGCGCCCCGAGCCCGATAACGAAAAAGGTGGTGCGCCAGCCGAACAGTTGCCCGACGATGCGCCCGATCGGCAGTCCGAGCACCATCGCCAGCGCGGTGCCGGTAGCCAGCAGGCTCAGCGCCTGGGCGCGCTTTCCGGCCGGGGCCAGGCGGATCGCCAGCGAGGCGGTTATCGACCAGAAAATGGCGTGCGCAAAGGCAATCCCGATCCGGCTAATGACCAGCACCGTGAAGTTCCACGCCAGGAACGACAGCACATGGCTGGCAATAAACAGTACAAACAGCCCGATCAGCAGTTTGCGCCGCTCCATCTGGCTGGTGAGCAGCATAAAGGGTAACGACATCATCGCCACCACCCAGGCATAGATGGTGAGCATGATCCCCACCTGCGCGGTCTCCATGCCGAAGCTGCTGGCGATATCCGAGAGCAGGCCGACGGGGACAAATTCAGTGGTGTTAAAGATAAAGGCGGCAACGGCGAGCGTGACCACGCGACCCTGCGGGAAACGGTGTGAGTTGTCATGGGGATGTCCGGGAGTCGTTACGTCAATGAGGTGGACGATCTTAAAACCTTCCCTGGTGGAAATACAATCGTTTTGTGATCTGGATCTCACTCCATCCTAAAACTAATCGCTGGTGAAACCGGTTATTTTCCATAACTATAGGATGCAACATAACGTTAACAGTGAGTCAGGCGATGCAGGAAATTGAGTTTTATCTGGTGGATGCGTTCAGTGAGGTCTCGTTTGGCGGCAACCCGGCGGCAGTGTGTCCGTTGCCGGAATGGCTGCCGGACGAGACGCTGCTGCGCATGACGCGGGAACACAATCAGTCCGAGACAGCCTTTTTCGTGCGCCACAAGGGCGGCATCGAGCTGCGCTGGTTTACGACTAACGGCGAGGTTAACCTCTGCGGTCACGCCACGCTGGCGACCGCCTGGGTATTGTTTAACGAGCTGGACTATCCCGATGCCCGGATCCATTTTGATACCGCCTCCGGCAGGCTGACCGTTACTCGCGAGGGCGACTGGCTGACTCTCGATTTCCCTGCCTGCCCGAGCGAGCCGCAGATCCCGCCGCCAGAGATGCTGAACGCGCTGGGTATCCAACACTACGTAGAGGCCCGCAAAGGGCGCGCCTGGGTGATTGTGCTGGAGAGTCGTGAGCAGGTTGAGGCGGTCACGCCGGATATCAATGCCATGACCCCCGGAGAGCATAAGGTGTCGATCACTGCCCGCGGCGAAGGCGAATACGATTTCGTCAGCCGCTTTTTCTCCCCGGGCGCGGCCCTGTGGGAAGATCCGGTCACCGGCTCGGCTCACACTATGCTGATCCCATACTGGAGTGAAAAGTTAAATAAAACGTCGCTCTTCGCCCGGCAGGTTTCTGCCCGCGGTGGCGATGTGCGCTGTGAACTGAAAGGCGACCGGGTATTAATGAGCGGCAGGGCATCGCTGTATATGAAAGGTCATCTGTTTTTACGCTAACGATAAGGGTTAACCCAATGAAAGAAATTGAATTTTATCTGGTCGATGCGTTTAGCGACCGCGCGTTTGGTGGGAATCCTGCAGCCGTTTGCCCGCTCGAGGAGTGGCTGCCGGATGAGGTGCTGTTAAAGATGGCCCAGCAGCATAACCAGTCGGAGACCGCCTTTTTCGTGCGCACCGATGCGGGCTTTGAACTGCGCTGGTTTACGACGCAGTACGAGATTAACCTCTGCGGGCACGCCACGCTCGCCAGCGCCCATGTGATTTTTGAGTATCTCGACTATCCGCACACCGAGATTGTCTTCTCCACCCGCTTTGTCGGCGACCTCAAAGTCACCCGCAGCGGCGACTGGCTGACGCTGAACTTCCCGGCATGGAGCAGTGAGGTGGTAGACAACCCACCAGCGTTACTGTTCAGCACTCTGGGCATCACCGGGGCCAAAGAGGTACGGGCAGGGCGCGACTACATGGTGGTGCTGGAAAACCAGCAGCAGGTTGAGGCATTGACTCCGGACATCGACGGCATGATGCCGCTGGATAAGATGGTCTGCGTCACCGCCCCGGGGGATGAGTATGACTTTGTCAGCCGCTTCTTCTGCCCGGGCGAGTCGGTGGCTGAAGATCCGGTCACCGGCTCAGCCCACAGCATGCTGATCCCGTACTGGAGCGAGAAGTTGGGTAAAACGGCGATGCACGCGCGGCAGGTCTCCCCCCGCGGCGGCGATCTGCGCTGCGAGCTGAAGGGCGACCGGGTATTGATTGGCGGCCAGGCAGCGCTCTATCTCAAAGGCACCGTGTTCCTGCGGAGGTAAAAGCGCCCGGCGGCGCTGCGCTTGCACGGGCCTACCCAACACTGCGCCCGCAATCACCTTATACGTGACGCCGTCACTTCAGTTTGCACTCAGGGCAGGCGGGCGATATTAGCTTTGATCACGTCCGCCGAATGGCGGAATTTTTGCAGTTCATCCTCTGCCAGCTTCAGCTCGATGATCTGCTGAACGCCGCTCTGGGCCAGCACCGCCGGTACCCCGATCGCCACGCCGTCCACACCATACTCCCCGTCCAGAATGCAGGAGATTGCCAGCGCCCGGTGGCTGCCTGTGAAGATATTGCGGCAGATTTCAGCGATGGTGGCGGCGATACCGTACTCGGTGCAACCCTTGCGGGCGTAGATCTCAAACCCCTGTTTGCGCACGCGCTCCGCCAGCGCATCAAAATCCAGCGTTTTGCCGGTGTGGCGTTGATACACCTCGGCAATCGGCGAGCCGTAGACCGAGGAATGGGACCACACCGGGAACTGCGTATCCCCGTGCTCGCCCAGAATAAAGGCATCGATGCTCTGCGCGCCGATATCCAGTGTCTGGGCCAGGGTGCGGCGCAGGCGGGTGGTATCCAGCCATACCCCGGTACCAATCACCTGATTGCGCGGCAGGTCGGAGAGTTGCCACACCAGCCAGGTAATTATGTCGCACGGGTTGGTGGCAATCAGGAAAATGCCGTTAAACCCGCCCGCCATCATCTGCGGCACAATGCTTTTCACAATGCGGGCCGTGGCGGTCAGCTCATCCAGCCGGGTCTGTCCCGGTTGGAGGGCGCCGCCGGAGACGGTGATCACTGCGATATCCACATCGGCACAGTCGCTGGCCTCACGGGTGGAGATAGTCATCATCCCGGGCATATAGGCCGCGGCATCCGACAGATCCCAGGCGTGGCCTTCGCTGCGCGGCTGGTTGATATCCACCAGCAGCAGCTCTTCGCAGATATTCTGGTTCAGCAGGGCGTACGCGGCCGAGGTACCGACGTTTCCGGCTCCGATAATCATCACTTTGCGGGCTTTGGTGTTCATTGTTTTTCCTGAGGTTTTAACCGTGACTGGGCCCAAACTTACGCCCCAGGCGCGGGAGGTGCAATGGCTGGCGGCAGCTATAAGTTAAAAATATGCCTGTTCCTTCGCCGCCCGGCGTTAGGGTGGAGAAAAACGACAAAAGGAGCCTGCCATGTATTCTATTACCTCAGAATCGCCCGCCCATCCGGATATCACCACCCTGATTGCCGCCCTCGACGACTACCAGAGCGCGCTCTATCCGGCGGAAAGCAATCACCTGCTGGATCTGACCGGGTTGCCCGATGGCAAACTGATCATGATGGTGATCCGCGATCGCCAGCTCAACGCTATCGGCTGCGGGGCCGTGGTGCTCAACGCTGACGGCAGCGGGGAGATGAAGCGGGTCTATATCGACCCTACCCATCGCGGGCAAAAGCTGGGTGAAAAACTGCTGGCGGCGCTGGAAGATGAAGCCCTCAGCCGGAGCTGTCATACCCTGCGGCTGGAGACCGGGATCAAGCAACTGGCAGCCGTGCGCCTGTATGAACGCTGCGGGTACCAGATGTGCGAGGCCTTTCCCCCATACGGCCCCGATCCATTGAGCCTGTTTATGGAGAAGACGCTGGTGGCTGATCTTCGTTTAGCAGTGCTATAAAGGCTTCGAGCTGGCGGGTCATCGCCCCCCGACGCCACACCAGCCAGGTGGTGAGCCAGCGCCAGTTTTCCGCCAGCGGCCAGGCTTCCACCTGATGATGGCCGGGCATGCTTTCCAGCATCGAGCGCGGCATCAGCGCAATCCCGGCCCCGGCAATCACGCAGGCCAGCATGCCGTGGTAGGACTCCATCTCATGAATACGCCCCGGCGTGGCGCGATCCGCATGAAACCAGCTCTCGAAATGGCGGCGATAGGAGCAGTTGGCGCGAAAGGCATAGATATCGCGCCCGCTAATGGCCAGCGCCCGATCCACCTTCGGCTGTCCGGCCGGCACTACCAGCATCATCTCCTCCCGGTAGACCGGCATCCCTTCCAGCTCCGGGTGGGTTAACGGCCCGTCGACAAAAGCGGCACTTAACGTCCCCTCCAGCACCCCGTCGATCATCGTCCCGGAAGGGCCGGTCGCCAGCGCAAACTGAATCCGCGGATAGCGCTGATTAAACTGCGCCAGCGAGGCCGGGATACGCACCGCCGCGGTGCTCTCCAGCGACCCGAGGGTAAACAGCCCCTGGGGTTCATCGCCGGCCACCACCATCCGGGCTTCATCCACAAGGGCGAGGATCTGCCGACTGTAGCGCAAAAAATTATGCCCCGCCGGGGAGAGGCGCAGCCGCTGGTTCTCGCGGATAAACAACTCCACGCCGAGATCGGCCTCCAGCTGCTTGATGCGGGTGGTCAGGTTCGACGGCACGCGATGCACCTTCTGTGCGGCCTGGGTGATGCTGCCGGTCTGGGCGACGGCGTTAAACATTTCCAGCTGGGTCAGATCCATATCGTTCTCGTTTCGTGAATAAGATGGTCACTATTATTCATTTTTAAGAAATAGCAGAGTACGCCACACTGAAGCAACTGTTATTACACGGAGCCGATCATGACTACACCTTCTGTTAACCATGCCATGTCCATCAACCCGGCAAACGGCGAAACCCTGGCCGTGTGGCCGTGGGCGACCGTTACCGAGGTTGAACATGCCCTCGCGCAGACCGATGCCGCATTTCGTCAGTGGCGCAACGTACCGGTGGCGGCGCGTGCGCAAAAACTGCGTGACCTGGGCGACGCCCTGCGCAGCCGCGGCGAAGAGATGGCTCAGATGATCTCCCGTGAGATGGGCAAACCCATCGCTCAGGCGCGCGCAGAGGTGGCGAAATCCGCCGGTCTCTGCGACTGGTATGCCGACCACGGCCCGGCCATGCTCTCTACCGAGGCGACCCAGGTAGCGGACGCGGTGATCGAATATCGCCCCCTGGGCCCGGTGCTGGCGGTGATGCCGTGGAACTTCCCGCTGTGGCAGGTGCTGCGCGGTGCGGTGCCGATTATCCTGGCGGGCAACAGCTATCTGCTGAAACACGCCCCTAACGTGCTGGGCGCCGCGAACCTGATCGAACAGATTTTTAACGATGCCGGTTTCCCCCAGGGGGTGTTCAGCCAGCTGAATGCCACTAACGATGGGGTAAGCCAGATGATTGCCGATCCGCGCATTGCGGCGGTGACCGTCACCGGCAGCCTGCGTGCCGGGGCGGCGATTGGTGCTCAGGCTGGCGCGGCGCTGAAAAAATGCGTCCTTGAACTGGGCGGGTCCGATCCCTTTATCGTCCTGAATGACGCCGATCTGGATCTGTCGGTCAAAGCGGCGGTCACCGGCCGCTATCAGAACACCGGACAGGTCTGTGCCGCCGCTAAACGCTTTATCGTCGAGGCGGGGGTTGCGGATGAATTCAGCCGGCGGTTTGTAGAGGCCACCGCGGCCCTGAAAATGGGTGCGCCGGACGCAGAGGAAAACTACCTCGGCCCGATGGCGCGTTACGATCTGCGTGACGAGCTGCATCAGCAGGTGCAGGCCACGCTGGCCGAAGGCGCCACTCTGTTATTGGGCGGCGAGAAGGTGGCCGGGGCAGGGAACTACTATGCGCCGACGGTGTTGGGCAACGTGACGCCTGCGATGACCGCGTTTCGTCAGGAGCTGTTTGGCCCGGTCGCGGCCATCAGCGTAGCAACCGATGCGGATCATGCCCTTCAGCTGGCCAACGACAGCGATTTTGGCCTCTCAGCGACGGTGTTTACCGCCGATGCTGCAATGGCGGACCGCTTTGCCCGCCAGCTCGAGTGCGGCGGGGTATTTATCAACGGCTACAGCGCCAGCGATGCCCGCGTGGCCTTCGGCGGCGTGAAGAAGAGCGGCTTTGGCCGGGAGCTGTCGCACTTTGGCCTGCATGAGTTCTGTAATGTGCAGACGGTGTGGAAAGATCGGGTGTGATCGAGCGCCGGTGTTTGTGCCGGGTGGCGCTGCGCTTACCCGGCCTACAACACCGTAGGCCCGTGCAAGCGCAGCGCCGCCGGGCGCCTGTCATGATTCTGAAATAGTTCTGTCATTTTCACTGCGTAGACTCGCTCACGTCTAAGGCATTGTTAATGAATACAATTATGAACTTAACCAAAATTTTCCGCCGCTTTACTCCCCGGCAGTTTGGTTTGCTGGCGGGGATCTTCTGCATTATCGGGCTCTTTTCCGCCCTGCAAATCTCTTCTTCGGTTTTACTCTCCATCTCGCTGCGTGATGCCCAGCGCAATGAACAGCGTAACCAGATGGCGTACCTGCAACAGACGAAGGTCGATCAGGCCCGGATTTCCCTGCTGGCGGCGAGCGATCTGCTTAACCGGGCGGGGGTTTACTTTATGCAGGATAAAGAGACCGGCTCGGACGGAAGCTGGCACAGCCTGATGGATGAGGCCCAGCAGGCGTTACGGGATTCTCAGCAGGCCTGGCAGGCGTGGCAGGCGATGCAGCCGCCGCGGGATGAGGCGCTGCTCAACAGCTATCAACTGTTCTTCGATGCCATCCGCGAACAGGCCGACGGCCTGGTCAACAGCCAGTCGATTGACGCCTTTTTTGCCGTACCCGCCCAGGCTTTTCAGGCCGATTTCAATGACAACTACGCCCGCTATCAGCAGGCAAGCGCCCAGCGCGCCGCGGAAGGGCGTCAACTGCTGACCGCCAGTCTCGCCAGTCTGCAGTTCCTCTATCTACTGGCTCCGGTGGTGCTGGTGGCGATCGCCGTGGCGGTATGGTTTGCGATGTCGCGCTGGGTGATCGTGCCCCTGCGCCGCCTGATCGCCCATATCAATCTGCTGGCGGCGGGGGATCTCTCCGCGCCGCCGCCGGGCGTGAAGCGCTTCAACCGCGAGATGGCGCAGCTTGGCGACAGCGTCGATACCCTCCAGCAGGGCCTGCAACAGCTGGTGACCCAGGTCAGCGAGGCGACCACCTCGATGGTGACCAATATTGGTTCTCTGGCGCAGGGCAATCAGAAGCTCTATCACCAGTCGGCGCGTCAGGCGCAGGAGCTGAAAGAGGTCACCGCGCACATTGCCGATCTGGAGACCCACGTCGAGGGCAACAGCGGCTATGCCAGGCTGGCAAGCTCGCGGGCGGACGAGGCGCGGGCGATGGCGGCAGGCGGGGATCGCATGATGGAGACGGTGAACGCCTCGATGGCGGCGATCGTGGAGCGTTCTTCCGAGATGCGCGGCATTGTGGCGATCATCGATAACGTGGCGTTTCAGACCAATATTCTGGCGCTGAATGCGGCCATCGAGGCGGCGCATGCCGGGAATCAGGGGCGCGGCTTTGCGGTAGTGGCGAGGGAAGTGGGCCTGCTGGCGCGCAAAAGCAGCCACTCGACGCAAACCATTCAGCAGCTGATTAACCACTCGTTGCAGGGCATCGAGGATGGCTCGAAAGCGGTCACCCGGTTGGAGGATAACCTGCAGCAGGTGATCGGTCTGGTGGGCAATCTCTGCAGCTTACTCAATGAGATTTCCGTCGCCACCCTCAGTCAGGGCGACAGCATTCACCGGATGACCGGCCAGCTGCAGGCCCTGAACCAGGTGGCGCGCCAGACCGACGACCTGGTGAACACCGCCTCAATGGCCTCCCAACGGCTGCATGATGAATCCGGCCTGCTGTTACAGGCGGTGTCGCGGTTCCGACTTCCTGCCTGACGTCATCCATAAGCCTCTGTTATACTCGCAGGCCGTTTTTGGCCTGTGAGCAAGGAGCAACCGATGGCTGCGAACATCAATAATCAGATGCTGGAAGCCATTCTGGCGCAAGTACGTCCCTTACTGGGCCAGGGTAAAGTGGCCGATTACATCCCGGCGCTGGCCTCGGTTAACGGCAACAAGCTCGGGATCGCCATTCGTACCGTCGACGGCCAGCACTTCCAGGCCGGGGATGCCACCGAGCGTTTTTCCATTCAGTCGATCTCGAAAGTCCTCAGCCTGGTGGCGGCCATGCGTCAGTATGACGAGGATGAGATCTGGCAGCGGGTGGGGAAAGATCCCTCCGGCCAGCCGTTCAACTCCCTGCTGCAGCTGGAGATCGAACAGGGCAAGCCGCGTAATCCGTTTATCAACGCCGGGGCGTTGGTGGTGTGCGATATGCTGCAGAGTCGTCTTAGTGCACCCCGTCAGCGGATGCTGGAGATCGTGCGTCAGCTCTCCGGAGTGAGTGATATCGCCTACGATGCTGCCGTGGCCCGATCGGAGTTTGAACACTCGGCGCGCAATGCGGCGATCGCCTGGCTGATGAAGTCGTTCGGTAATTTCCATAACGACGTGCCGACGGTTCTGCAAAACTATTTTCACTACTGTGCGCTGAAGATGAACTGTGTCGAACTGGCTGACACCTTTCTGTTTCTGGCCGCACAGGGCTATGCGCCGCATCTCTCTGAGCCTGTTGTCACCTCGATGCAGGCCCGGCAGGTGAATGCCCTGATGGCGACCAGCGGCATGTATCAGAGCGCCGGTGAATTCGCCTGGCGGGTAGGGCTGCCTGCTAAATCAGGGGTTGGCGGTGGGGTGGTGGCGATTGTGCCGCACGAGATGGCCATTGCGGTCTGGAGCCCGGAGCTGGACGAGACGGGAAACTCCCTCGCAGGCGTCGCGGTGCTGGAGCGTCTGAGCCTGAAGCTGGGGCGTTCGGTCTATTAAGCGGGTCCTGCGGCGGGGGCTGACCGCCGGACCGTTAACCCCCCCTTAACGGGGTGGTGATTGTCATACCCCTAATGTGATATACATTAATCCCAAACTTTTAACATTCACCCGCGCGGGTGAAAATCATTGTTAAAAGCAACCCTATGGATTGATATTGCATGTCTTCTGCCTCCACCAGAACCTTCGCGCTTTTTCAGCCGCAAAGTCCCTTACGTAATGCGGTAGGCATATTTGTCCTGACCACGCTGTTCTATTTTATCGGCGCGCAGCTACGTCTGGTGGAGTCCCTGTCGATGTTCTGGCCGCTGAATGGGGTAATGGCGGGGGTATTTGCCCGTTATGCTTACCTTAACCGGCTGCACTACTATGCGATATCGTACATTGCCATGCTGCTGTACGACCTCATCACCACCAACTGGGGTATCACCTCGCTGGGCATTAACCTCTCGAATATGGTGTTCATTGTCACCGTTGCCCTGCTGGTTCAGCGCGACAGGCGGCTGAAAAACAGTACCCCGGATCCGGTGAATGCCCTGCGACTGTTTAACTATTGCCTGCTCGCCGCGCTGCTGTGCGCCCTGGTCGGGGCGCTGTCGTCAGTCGGGTTGGACAATCGCACCTTCTGGCCGCTGGTCGCCGACTGGTTTAGCGAACAGTTCTCCACCGGGGTGTTAATCGTTCCCTGTCTGCTGACCATCACCTGGCCCGCGTTCACCCGGACCCTGCGCGTCAGCCATTTGATGCCGGTGGTGCTACTGGTGATCTCTGTCGTGGCCTCGGTGGCGATCGGCGGGGCCGGTGCGCTGGCGTTTCCGATGCCGGCGTTGATCTGGTGCGCGGTGCGTTATTCGCTCCCGGCAACCTGCCTGCTGACCTTTGTCACCGGGGCGGTGGAGATCACCCTGGTCGCCAACTCCATTATTACCATCGTGGCGACCACGCCGCTCACTACCCCAATGATGTTCTCCGCCCGTCTGGGGATCGCCACCCTGGCCATCTGCCCGGTGATGGTCTCGGTCAGCATGGCGGCGATCAATTCCCTGATCCGCCAGGTCTCCCTGCGTGCCGATTATGATTTCTTAACCCAGGTGTACTCCCGTTCGGGGCTGTATGAAGCCCTGAAGCGTGACGAGGGAACGCGCAAAAGCCCGCTGCTGACCGTCATGCTGCTGGATATCGACTATTTCAAAAGCATCAACGACAACTTCGGTCACGAGTGTGGCGATACGGTCCTGGCGGCTTTTGCCCGTAAAGTGCAGGAGACAGTGGGGAGCGAGGGGCTGGTGGCGCGAATGGGTGGGGAGGAGTTTGCAGTGGTGATTAACACCACGTCGGCACAGCAGGGTTACGCCCTGGCGGAACGTATCCGTACCACCATTGAACAGTATCCGTTCAACTGGCGCGGGCAGGCGCTGTTTTTAACCGTCAGTATTGGTCTGGGCAACGGGAAATCGGAGTCGTGGCAGCTGACGGACGTTTTCAATCGTCTGATGAGCGAAGCGGATGATTATCTGTATCGCTCGAAAAAAGCAGGGCGAAATCGCACCAGCGCCCGAATGACAGAGATAACGTCTGCTGCGCAAAAGGCTGCGGCATCGGAACCGCTGTAATCGTTTGCCTGCACGCCACACGGGCCACTAGCATATATTCACGAAACTGATAAATGCCTTGATACGTATTTTGTACGTCAATAATATAATGGGGTGATTATTTCGGAAAATTCGTGTGATGAACGCAACTGACAGACTCAGTAAATCCCCTCGCGTGTCTGGCAGACGGTTTATCAAACGCATGTTTCTGATGCGAGTGCTTGGAACATTTCTCTGCTTTTTCCCCATTCTTTCGGTGCTGGTGGAACAGCAACGTTCACCCTGGCTTATGGGTCTTCTGGCGATCAACGCCTTTATCTGGCCGACGCTGGCCTTCTGGCGTGCGCGTCGCTCTGCCGCGCCGCTGAGTACCGAACATCAAAACCTGATGCTCGACGCCGGCGCAGGCGGGTTCTGGATCGCCATGATGTCGGCGAACCCGCTGCCGTCCGTCGCCATTGCCACTATCTTACTGGCCGATCGGCTGGCGGCGGGTGGTTTCCCGCTGATGAAAAAAGCCGGCGCGGTGATGCTGGCGGTCTTTATGGCCAGTTGGCTGACGCAGGGGATGGCGCTGGTTCCCCGGGTGTCGCAGCGTACGATCTACGCCACGCTGCCGCTGATTGGCATCTATACTGTAGCGCTGAGCGTGCTCACCAACAGTATCGCCATGCGGCTGCGCTTTAAATCGCGCGAGCTGGAACGCATTGCGATGATGGACCCGCTGCTCGACATTGCCAACCGGCGGCTGCTGGAGAAGCGTATCGATCATGAACTTCACAAGCTGCGGCAGACCTGCAGCGAATCGGCGCTGATGTTTATTGATATCGATAACTTTAAAGAGGTTAACGATCGCTTCGGTCATAAGGTAGGGGATATGTTATTAGTGACAGTGTCACAGATATTGCATATCGCCACACGCCAGAGCGATACCCCGGCGCGGCTGGGCGGGGATGAGTTTGTGATCCTGCTGCCTGATACGACCCTGGACGAGGCGCACGTTGTCGCGACCCGCATTATGGATGCCGCCGCCGTTATCGATGATGTAGCGGAAGACGTGGTCCAGTGTACGATGAGTATTGGCATCGCCATCGCCACCCGGGAAATGAAAAATGTTACAGACTGGTTACAGGCGGCCGATACTGCGCTGTACCAGGCGAAACGTGAAGGGAAAAACCGCATCTTTGCCCACTAAGCGGCGTCAGGATGCGCTAAGCTTTTAAAAAGCCTGATGTCCGGAGCCCCCAATGAAATCACCCTCACGACCCAACAATGAAGTGGAGCGTCTCAGCGCCTTGCGCGAATCCGGGCTGCTGGAGATCGAGAATCACCCGAGCTATGACCGTGTGACCCGGCTGGCAAAACGCCTGTTTTCCGTCCCGGTGGCGATGATCAATCTGGTGGACGAGCATGTGGTGGTGGTTAAATCCGCCGATGGCGGTGACGCCACCAATTTGCCGCGAAATCTCTCTTTTTGCGGCCATACCGTGCTCAGTAATGCCCCGCTGGTGGTACCTGATACTTTAGACGATGCGCGTTTTGCGGATAATCCGCTGGCGACCGACGATAATCCTGTCCGCTTTTATGCCGGGTATCCCCTGCATCTGCCCAACGGTGAGACGGTGGGGTCACTGTGCATTATCGACCACCAGCCGCGGCAATTTTCATCAGCCGACGTTGAGGCGCTGGCCGATCTGGCGGCGCTGGTGGAGGCCGAGTTCGCGGCAATCTGCGCCAACATCGTCGACGACCTGACTGGATTGTATAATCGCCGTGGCTTTCATCATCTTGCCACCTACGCTATTAACGCCGCACGCCGTCGGGCTGAGCCGCTGACCCTCGCCTGGCTGGATCTCGACCGCTTCAAACAGATCAACGCCCGGTACGGTCGCGCCGATGGCAATAATGCCCTGAAGGCGATGGCCGGTCTGTTGAGCTCCACTTTCCGCCAGGCCGACGTGCTGGCGCGTTACGGCGGGGATGAGTTTGCGATCCTGTTTGCTAACAGCGACGAGAAGGGGGCGTGGATCGCCATGCAGTATCTCACCGAGCAGGCCGCGGTGTGGAATGAGCATGCCGAATACCCGTGGGCGCTCTCTTTCTCCTGGGGCGTCAGCGAGTTCAATCACGATCGCGACGATCTGGCCAGCTGGCTGACCACGGCCGATGAGATGATGTACTCCATGAAACAGCAGCGCGGTACCGGATGCTGAGATAAGAAAATCCTCTGACACAGGTCCTTGTGTTACAAAAATGTAAAGCGCATGGTGATGCCGTTGATAAAAAGGAGAATAATGATGCCATCACCTGCTATCCAGATCTTTTCGCGTGAGGATATCCTTGCGCACCTTCCTCAATTAGCTGACATCCTGCACAGCTGTGTCACCGGCGGCGCGTCGGTGAGCTTTATGTTGCCCTACAGCCATGAGCAGGCCAGCGCTTTCTGGCGCGGCGTGGCCGACAGCGTCGGGCGCGGGGAGCGTACCGTACTGATCTCGACCAATGCCGACGGCGAAATCACCGGCACCGTGCAGCTGATCACCGATCAGCCCGACAACCAGCCGCACCGGGCAGATGTCGCCAAACTGCTGGTTCACCAGAACGCGCGCCGCAACGGTGATGCCGGACGATTGATGCAGGCCCTGGAAAACGTTGCCCGCGACAAGGGTAAAACCGTGCTGGTGCTGGACACGGCCTCCGGCAGCGGGGCGGAGACCTTCTATCAACGGGCTGGCTGGCAGAAAGTGGGGGAGATCCCGCGCTATGCCCTGATGCCCGACGGTGAGATGACGGCTACCTCAGTCTTCTACAAATTCTTATAGATCCTGTCACAATTCGCACCGGCTTTGATCCAGACCGGGGTTTGTGGTCGTTAAGTTTTGATAAGTTATCGTACCAATCTTATCAGGCTGTATGACTAATCATTACAAGGACCCCATTGTGAACACACTGAACCGTCGTGATTTCCCCGGTGCTCTCTATCCTGAACGTATCATCCAGTTTGGTGAGGGCAACTTCCTGCGCGCGTTTATTGACTGGCAGATTGACCTGCTCAATGAACATACCGACCTCAACGCCGGTATTGCGATTGTCCGCCCGATCAAAAGCGATTTCCCGCCTTCACTGAGCACCCAGGACGGCCTCTATACCACCATCATCCGTGGTCTGAACGAGCAGGGCGAAGCGGTCAGCGACGCGCGTCTGATCCGCTCGGTTAACCGCGAAATCAGCGTTTACGATCAGTACGATGAGTTCCTGAAGCTGGCCCACAACCCCGAGATGCGCTTTGTCTTCTCCAACACCACCGAAGCGGGCATCAGCTATCACGCCGGGGATAAGTTCGAGGATGCGCCTGCGGTAAGCTATCCGGCAAAATTGACCCGTCTGCTGTTCGAGCGTTTCAGCCATTTCAACGGTGCCGCCGATAAAGGTTGGGTGATCGTTCCCTGCGAACTGATCGACTATAACGGCGACGCCCTGCGTGAACTGGTGCTGCGTTATGCTCAGGAGTGGGCGCTGCCAGCGGCCTTTACCCAGTGGCTGAACGACGCTAACAGCTTCTGCTCAACCCTGGTTGACCGTATCGTGACCGGCTATCCGCGTGACGAAGTGGCCCAGCTCGAAGCCTCTCTCGGCTATCACGATGCTTTCCTCGATACCGCTGAACACTTCTATCTGTTTGTGATTCAGGGACCGAAATCACTGGCGCAGGAGCTGCGTCTCGACAAGCTGGCGCTTAACGTGCTGATTGTTGATGACATCAAGCCGTACAAAGAGCGCAAAGTGGCGATCCTCAACGGGGCGCATACCGCTCTGGTGCCGGTGGCCTTCCAGGCCGGACTGGATACCGTGGGTGAGGCGATGAACGACACCGAGATCTGCGCGTTTGTCGAAAAAGCGATCCATGAAGAGATCATCCCGGTGCTGGATCTGCCGCGTGATGAGCTGGCCTCCTTCGCCAGCGCTGTGACGGGCCGTTTCCGCAACCCGTATATCAAACACCAGCTGCTGTCGATCGCCCTTAACGGCATGACCAAATACCGCACCCGCATTCTGCCGCAGCTTCTGGCAGGGCAGCAGGCCAGCGGCAAACTCCCGGCGCGTCTGACCTTTGCCCTGGCGGCGCTGATCGCCTTCTACCGTGCGGAACGTAACGGCGAAAGCTATCCGGTGCAGGACGATGCGCACTGGATCACCCGTTTCCAGCAGCTATGGACCCAGCATCATGACCAGCAGATCACCACCCGTGAGCTGGTGACGGCGGTGCTGAGCGTCAGCGAGCACTGGGAGCTGGACCTGACTCAGGTCAATGGCCTGGTAGAGCAGGTTGCGCTGGATCTGGATGCGATTCTGCTGAAAGGGATGCGCGAAGCGGTTAAACCGCTGTGTTAATCCGTTGAACTTTTCCCTCTCCCTTTGGGAGAGGGTTGATTCCCCTCATTCATAATAGTTACAACATACTTTAACCTCTTCCTGTTACCACACACCTTAACCCCCGTGCGGCCTGCCATCCGCCTCGCAAAAACGTCATCATTTTTTAACATACTTGCAACCGTGACGACGATCACGTTTAATAGTCACCGCTCTTTTTTCCCGATGAAGCTGACTATGATTGTTCGTCCTCAACAGCACTGGTTGCGCCTGATTTTTGTCTGGCACGGTTCCGTGCTGACCAAAATCTTTTCCCGCCTGTTTCTTAACTTTTTGCTCTCTATCGTCGTGATCCTGATGCTGCCCTGGTATACCTCGCTGGGCATCCGGCTGACGGTAGCGCCGTTCAGCATTCTCGGGGTCGCCATCGCGATCTTCCTCGGTTTCCGTAATAACGCCTGCTACGCGCGCTATGTCGAAGCGCGACTGCTGTGGGGCCAGCTGATGATTGCCTCGCGCTCGCTGTTCCGCGAAGTCAAAAACACATTGCCGGACGATCCGGCGCTGGGTGAGTTTGTTCGCCTGCAGATTGCGTTTGCCCATTGCCTGCGCATGACCCTGCGCAGACAGCCGCAGGCCGACCAGCTGTCGGCCTATCTTTCCGAGGAGAACCTGCGCCTGGCGATGGACTCCAGCTCGCCTGCCAACCGCATCCTGCTGATCATGGGGGAGTGGCTGGCGGTGAGACGCCGGAAAGGGGAGCTGTCGGACATCCTGTTCCACAGCCTGAA
This sequence comes from Leclercia tamurae, assembly GCF_025566055.1. GTDB lineage: Bacteria > Pseudomonadota > Gammaproteobacteria > Enterobacterales > Enterobacteriaceae > Enterobacter > Enterobacter tamurae. The sequence goes on along the minus strand of NZ_JAMHKS010000066.1, from coordinate 112,970 downwards.
TATTCGTCTGAATGATATGTCGATCGTGCTGGCCGGCTGCGAGCGTATCGCCAACACCCCGGTGCCTTTTGCCTACACCCTGATCCTGCACCGCACCGTCTACCTGTTCTGCATCATGCTGCCGTTTGCCCTGGTCAGCGATCTGCACTACATGACGCCCTTCGTGTCGGTACTGATCTCCTACACCTTTATCTCGCTGGATACCCTGGCGGAAGAGCTGGAGGAGCCGTTTGGCGTCGAGAATAACGACTTGCCGCTGGATGCCATCTGCAATGCGATGGAGATTGATTTGCTGCAAATGAATGATGAGCAGGAGATCCCGGCGCGCAAGATGCCGGACAAGTATTACCAACTGACCTAGGCATTTGTATCCCAATGTATCTGCATCGGCTCACGATACAGCACCTTGCAAAACGGGCAAATTTACACATATTCGCCATACATCATGGTGGTGAGATAAGCGGGTGTTATTTATAACCCGGAGATACCACCATGATGAACAAACTGGCTTACTCAACCCTCGCATTGACTCTCTCTCTCGCCACCGTTTCCGCCTGTCAGGCCGAAGCGGCAGGCCTCGACTATGCCGCCGGCTTTAAACAAATCCGCCAGATTGACGCGGGCGATCTGAATATTGGCTATGTCGATATCGGCCCGAAAAACGGTGAGCCGGTGATCCTGCTCCACGGCTGGCCGTACGACATTCAAAGCTACGCCCAGGTTGCTCCCGCGCTGGCGGCCAAAGGCTACCGGGTGATCGTCCCGTACAACCGCGGGTTCGGTACCACGCATTTCCTGTCGGCAGACACGCCGCGCAACGGTCAGCCTGCGGCTATGGCAAAAGATGTCATTAACCTGATGGATGCCCTGAAAATCAAACGTGCGGTCTTCGCCGGTTATGACTGGGGGGCCAGAACGGCGGATATCGTGGCGGCACTGTGGCCGGAGCGCGTCAAATCGCTGGTTTCGGTGAGCGGGTATCTGATTGGCAACCAGAAGGCCGGGGAAAAACCGCTCCCGCCGCAGGCCGAGCTGCAGTGGTGGTATCAGTTCTATTTCGCCACCGAGCGCGGCGAGAAGGGCTATGCCGCTAACACCCATGACTTTGCGAAACTGATCTGGACTCTGGCCTCGCCGGGCTGGAAATTCAGTGATGCCACCTTTAACGTCAGCGCCCAAGCGCTGGATAACCCGGATCATGTCGCGGTGACCATCAGCAACTACCGCTGGCGTCTGGGGCTGGAGAAAGGCGAGCGCCGCTACGACAGCTATGAACAACGGCTGGCAGCGGGCCCGACCATCAGCGTGCCGACCATCACCATCGAAGGCGACAATAATGGCGCACCGCACCCGGCACCTGAGGTGTACGCCGCGAAATTCACCGGAAAATATCAGCATCGCACCTTTACCGGCAACATTGGCCACAACCCGGCGCAGGAAGATCCGCAGGACTTCGTCAAGGCGGTGGTGGATGCGGATAAGTTGTAAGCAATCTATGCTATTTTTGGCGCATCGCTGATAAACAGGAGCTTAGGGTGGAGACAACCGATCACATTCTTGTCGTTGATGACGACCGGGATATTCGCGAGCTGGTCGTCGATTATCTGGTGAAATCGGGCTACCGCGCCACCGGCGCCGCCAATGGCAAAGAGATGCGCGCCGTGCTCGATAAACAGGCGGTCGATCTGGTGGTGCTGGATATCATGATGCCCGGCGACGACGGGCTGACCCTGTGCCGCCAGCTGCGCAGCGGTCAACATAAAGATCTGCCGATTTTGATGTTGACCGCGCGCCACGACGACATGGATCGCATCCTGGGCCTTGAGATGGGTGCGGACGATTATGTGGTCAAACCCTTTGTGGCGCGTGAGCTGCTGGCGCGGATCAAAGCCATACTGCGCCGCCATCGCACGCTGCCGCCTAATCTGCAGGTGACCGAAGCCGGGCGCATCATCGCCTTTGGCGACTGGCAGCTCGACACCAGCGCCCGTCATCTGCTGGATGCTACCGGCACCATCGTGGCGCTGAGCGGGGCCGAGTACCGTCTGCTGCGGGTGTTTGTCGATCATCCCCAGCGCGTGTTAACCCGCGATCAGCTGCTGAATTTCACCCAGGGGCGGGATGCGGAGCTGTTCGAGCGCTCAATCGATCTACTGGTCAGCCGCGTGCGTCAGCGTCTGAATGAGGATGTACGCTCACCACGGTATATAAAAACAGTGCGCAGCGAAGGGTATGTCTTTTCGATGCCGGTGAGCATTATTGAGGCTAAAGAATGAGGCTCTGGCCGCGTTCACTGCACTATCGTCTGCTGGTGATCGTCCTGCTGGGATTGCTGCTCGCCAACGGCCTGAGCCTGACTCTGGTGATGGCCGAGCGGATGAGCAGCGTGCGTAACGTGATGCTGGGTTATCTGCAGGACGATGTCTCCACCAGCGTGGCGATTCTGGACCGGCTGCCGGCGAATGAACGGGCACAGTGGCTGCCGCGCCTCGACCGGGATAACTATCACTATCTGCTGGGGCCTGGGGAGCCGGGCGCGCCACCTGCTGACGCTCGTTCGCGGGATGCGGTCCGCACGATAACGGATACGCTGGCGACTCAGTATCCGCTGCGCTTCACGGCGGTGCCGGGGCCGGTTTCGCATATTCAGGCGCACCTGACGCTGCGCGACGGTTCGCCGCTGACGCTGGATCTCACTCCCCGGATGCCGCCGGTGGCCCGCTGGCTGCCGGTGGTGTTTATTATTCAGCTGCTACTGGTGGTGATCTGCGCCTGGCTGGCGGTGCGCCAGGTGGTGCGCCCCTTCACACGTTTTACCCGGGCGGTGGATACCCTCGAACCCACCAGCCCCAATCCGCTGACGCTCACCGAGCAGGGACCGCTGGAGGTGCAACATGCGGCGCGGGCGTTCAATGCGATGCAGGACCGAATCCAGACCTCCCTGAAGGAGAGGGCGCAGATCCTTGCCGCCATCTCGCATGACTTGCAGACCCCCATTACCCGGATGCGGCTGCGGGTAGAGATGGCCGACCAACCGGAGCTGCGCGACAAACTGACCCAGGATCTGGACAGCATGACCCGTCTGGTGCGGGAGGGGATCGACTACGCCCGCTCGTCCGGGGTATCACCCGAGCCGGTGCGTAAGGTCGATCTCTATAACTTTATTGATACGCTGGTTTGTGATTACGCCGATACCGGCAAAAACGTGCAGTTTAGCGCAGCCCGTGCAGCCATCCCTTTTGCTACCCGTCCGCAGGCGCTGCACCGCATCCTGACCAATCTGCTGGATAACGCCCTGAAGTTTGGCGATGCCGCAGAGGTGACGCTGACAATGCGTGATGAAAGGGTGGAAATCGCCGTGGCGGATAACGGCCCGGGTATTCCGGAACATGAGCTGGCGGCGGTGTTACAGCCGTTCTACCGCGTAGAATCCTCCCGCAACCGGGAAACCGGCGGCACCGGGCTGGGACTGGCGATTGCTGCCCAGCTCACCGCCCAGCTTGATGGTCAATTGCAGCTGGCGAACCGGCCCGAAGGCGGGCTTTGCGCGCGGATAACTTTGCCGGTGGTGTGAATTGCCGGGTGGCGGCTGCGCCTTACCCATTGCCCTGGTAGGCCCGGCAAGCGCAGCGCCGCCGGACAATCAGGCCGCACCCTTTGTACCGCACTGTATCTTCCTGCAACGCGCATACACCACCTGACAAAACCCCCAATACTCCAAACATGCCAGACACATCCCCACGCTGTAATAGCCTCACTGCAATCGTCGCAGCCAACCGCTTTAGTGAGGTGTGTTATGTTTCTCGTGATCGCATTTTTAGGGGGCATGGTCAGCCTGCTCAGCCCCTGTACGCTTCCGGTTATTCCGCTGCTGTTCGCCGGCTTTCGCGGGCAGATGCGCCAGCTGATCGCCATGCTGTTCGGCATGGTGCTCATGTTTACCCTGGTCGCCAGCCTGATCACCGTCGCCAGCGACTGGGTGGTCAGCGCTACCCTGGTCGGGCGCTGGATTGCGCTGGCGTTGTTGAGCCTGGCCGCGCTGGCGCTGATCTTCCCGTCTTTTGCGCAGCGCATTGCTGGCCCGGCATTACGCCTCGGTAATACGATGAATAACCACAGCACCCGCACCCGGGGGATAACCTCGGCGGTGCTCGCCGGGCTGGCGGTCGGGCTGCTGTGGTCGCCGTGCGCCGGGCCGGTGTTAGGGGCCATTCTCAGTCTGAGTATCGCAGGGCATAACCCCGTCGCCACCGGTAGCCTGCTGGCGGCGTATGGCAGCGGTTGTGCGGTGATGCTCGCGCTGCTCGGCTTTAGCGGGCAGGCACTGATTGCACGGTTGAAAACCAAATCAGGACTGATGGACGGGCTGCGAAAAGCGGCGGGGGTGGCGATGCTGATGTCGGTAGCCTTTACCGCGTTCGGGCTGAATAGCGTCTTTCAGGGGGCAAACGGCGTGGCCGACCGTCTGGAGAAAACGCTGCTGCAGCTGGCGCCGGAAAGTCAGCCTCAGCCGACCCTCCAGCCGGTCGCGCAACCGGTCACCACCAGCGCCATGCCGTCGCTTGAGGGCGGTACCGGGTGGCTGAACGGTGAGCCGGTCACTCCGGCGTCGTTAAAAGGCAAAGTGGTACTGATCGACTTCTGGACCTGGGACTGCATCAACTGTCAGCACGCCCTGCCGCACGTTCGCGACTGGGCCAATAAGTATCAGGCCCAGGGACTGGTGGTGATTGGGGTGCATACGCCGGAGTATCCGTGGGAAAAACCGCTGACGTCGGTGCAGCAGGCGATCAACAAATGGCAACTCCCGTACCGGGTGGTCACCGATAACAACTATAAGATCTGGACGGCCTTTGGTAATCGTTACTGGCCAGCGCACTACTTCTTCGATGCCAAAGGCCAGCTGCGCTACGCCTCGTTTGGGGAGGGGAATAACGACAAGCAGGAGCAGGTGATCCAGCAGCTGCTGAAAGAGGCGAAGGCGTAGTTACGGTTCGCGTCGGGCAACCATAAACAACCGCGGAAAAGCCAGCAGTATCTGTCCGTTCTCCTGCAGCGGATACTGCTCCTCCAGCAGCTGATGATAGCGGTGCAAATAGCGTTGTTGCTCGCGCTCATTCAGCTCCTGCAGCCAGGGGCGCAGGCCGGTGGCACTCACCCAGTCGATAATGGCCTGATGCGAACTCATCTGGTGATAATAAGTAGTGCGCCAGATATCCACCTCGCATCCCGCCTCGGTCAGAATGTCGTAATACGCATGGATGCCCAGCAGGGCTGCACGGCCGCGATCCGGATAATCCTGCTCAAACGCCACCTCGCGCATCAGGACGTGGGTTGGCTCCAGATCGTTATCCGGCATCTGGATCGCCAGCACACCGTGCAGTTTCAGCAGCGAGACCAGATGCGGCAGCAGTTCGTAGTGGTTTTCCACCCACTGCAATGAGGCGTTGGCGTAAATCACGCTCAACGCCTGTTCCGGGCGATAATGGCGAATATCAGCCTCAACAAAATGGCAGCCCGGCAGGGCGGCTCTGGCTTCTGTCAGCATAGCGGGTGAGTTATCGACGCCCGTGATATGTGCCGAAGGCCAGCGCTGTTGCAGCAGCGCCGTGCTGTTGCCGGGCCCACAGCCCAGATCGACCACATCGGTGACCTCATCCAGCGCAATGCGGGAGAGGAGCTCTAAGGCGGGGCGAGTACGTTCGGCGCCATACTGCAGATACAGGGCGGGGTTCCAGTCGGTCATGCAATCATCTCCGGTTTGTTCTTTCCAGAAGTGTAGATGAAGATGACAGAAATCCGTTTCTGTCGGTGTGATTCGCTAGAGGAACCCCTTCAGGGCAACGTGATAGAGCAGCATGATGGTTTTGCCATCGACAATCAGGCCGTCATCGATGGCCTGCAACGCCTGGTCAATGGGCCACTCCAGCACCTCGATGTCTTCACCTTCGGCCTCGATGCCGCCTCCCTGGCCTTTACGATCGCCAGGACGATACTCTGCGATGTAAAAGTAGAGTTTCTCGGTGACCGAGCCGGGGCTCATAAAGGCTTCGAAGACCTTCTCCACGTGGTCGATCTGATACCCGGTCTCTTCTTCCGCTTCGGCTTTGATCCGCTGTTCCGGCGCCATGTTGTCGAGCAGACCGGCCGCGGTTTCAATCAGATAGCCGTCGTGACCATTGATGTACACCGGAAAGCGGAACTGGCGGGTCAGGATCACCGTCCGTTTGTCGCGGTTGTAGAGCAGAATGGTCGCGCCGTTACCCCGGTCGTAGGCTTCCCGGTTCTGGCGTTGCCACTCCCCGTTACGGCGGCGCACATCGAAGGTATATTTTTTGAGTGTGTACCAGTCATCTGACAGCGTTTTGCTGTCGAGAATACGTACTTCTGCACGATTTGATTGCACGGTGACTCCTGTTTACGTAGAGTGGACATCATAAACTGCACGTTCGTGCAATATCAAGATCTAACATGCAACCTCAGGAAACGACCCATGCTCACTCGTCAACGCAAACAGCTGATCCTCGAAAAACTGAGTTCCGAAGGGCAGGTGCTGTCGAAAAATCTCAGCCAGGAATTTGAGGTGTCGGAAGATACCATTCGTCGGGATTTGCGCGAGCTGGCGGCTGACGGGCGTTTACAGCGGGTCCACGGTGGCGCGCTACCGGCGTCACAGGCGGTCTCCAGTTTTGCCGAGCGCAGCAGTCTGGGTATTGAGGCGAAAAAGCGGGTGGCGAAGAAGGGCGCGGAGCTGATCTCCCCCGGCCAGGTGGTGATTATTGACGGTGGGACCACTACTGCCGAACTGGTGCGCTGCCTGCCTGCAGATCTCTCTTTTACCGCGGTGACCCACAGTCCGGGCATTGCTCTGGCGCTGGTGGATTATCCGCAGGTTGAGGTGATTCTGATTGGCGGGCGGCTGTTCCGCCACTCGGTGGTTACGGTCGGTGCTGCGGCCATAGAAGGTATTGCGCATATCCATGCCGATCTGTTTTTCATGGGGGTCACCGGGATACATCCTGACGCCGGGTTAACCACCGGGGATTATGAAGAAGCGTGCATCAAACGTGCATTTTCCGGCAGAGCTGCCGAAACGGTAGTGCTGGCATCCCCGGAAAAAATCAACACCGCGTCGCCATTTATGATCTGCGAGCTGTCGCTGATCAACACCGTGGTGGTTGAAGCGGATACTGATAGCCGGTGGGTGGAGGCGGTGAGTCGAAAAGGCGTTTCTGTGAACATGGCGGATAAATCAAAATAACTCTATAATATTGTGTGTTAACGCCTGAATACGCCGTTAAGGTACAAAATAATGGATTTAAACTTTAAAAAGCCTGATGAGATCGTCAAGTCATTATGTGAGCGGTTACGTCTGGAGCGCATTCGACGCCAGTTTACCCAGGCCGAACTGGCACAACGGGCTGGTGTAGGGGTGAACACGGTTTCAAATCTCGAGGCGGGGCGCAACGTCGGCTTTGAAGTCGTGGTGCGTGTGGCGATGGTGCTGGGTCTTGCCCGTGAACTGGAAAACCTGTTTATGCCGCAGCTGGAGAGCCTGGACGATCTTCGCCGCTTCGAAGCCAGCGCATCCCGCCAGCGTATACGGAAAAGGAGCCATGATGCCTGATCGCGTTGAGGTGTATTACGAGGGCTGGGGTGAACGCTGGTTATGGGGAACGCTGGCCACCACCACCGCACTGACCCGGCGGCCACTGATCTTCTTCGAATACAGCCAGCAGGCGCTGGAAAAAGGGTTTGAATTATCCGCGTTTACTCTTCCGCTGAAGGGCGACAAGCTGCGCCAAAATTTCCCCACTCACCAGTTAGGTTTGCCCGGCCCGGTATATGACTCCCTGCCTGACGGCTGGGGCATGCTGCTGATGGATCGTCTGTTCAGGCAGCGTGGCCTGAGTGCGGCCCGCATTGGTCCCCTTGAAAGGCTGACTTATATTGGCAGTAATGCGATGGGGGCGATGTCCTTTGTGCCTGTTCAGGCCGATCTCGCTGCGCCACAGAACGATATTCCGCTCACCCAGCTTGCAGAAGAGGTACGGGAGGTTCTGGAAGGCGAAGGCGGGGCGTTTCTGCACCGGCTGCTGCAAATGGGCGGCTCGCCACAGGGGGCGAGGCCGAAAGCTTTGCTGTATCGTGACACTGTCACCGGACGTTTCACCACCATCCCTGTTAAGGACTATGAGCCCTGGCTAATCAAGTTTCCTGCCCGGGATGAGCATGCCGAAGTGTGCGCCATTGAGATGGTGTATGCCCAGTGCTTGCGGGATTGCGGCATTGATACTCCGCAAACCGAATATTTTGACCTGCCGGGAGGCTATGCCGCTTTTGCCAGCAAGCGCTTCGATCGGCAAGCCGGGATGCGTGTGCCAATGCAAAGCCTGGCGGCATTTACCGGGGCGGATTACCGCGCACCGGGCTCACTGGATTACGCCACCTTTTTACGTGCCACGCAGGTCTGTACCAATGATGTGCGTGAGCAAGCCCGTGCTTTTGCCCGCATTGTCTTCAACGTCATTTTCAATAACCGCGACGACCATCCAAAAAACTTCGCTTATTTGATGTCCGCGGAGGGGACGTGGTCGCTGGCGCCTGCGTTTGATGTTACCTGGAACGAAGGTCCCGGCGGTTATCATCAGATGGACGTTATGGGCGAGGCGCTGAATATTAAGCAGCAGCATCTGCTGTGGTTGGGCACCCGGGAGGCGGAGCTCAGTGAATCGCAGGTAAATCAGCTTATCGCGCGTATTGCCAACGTCGCCAGTGGGTTCTCCGTTTATGCCGAAGCCTTGCTGCCAGGAAAAATCACCCCGGCAACACGACAGGCCATACAAAAGCAACTGGATGCAAACATCAGCCAGCTCCGCTAAACAGAGGAAGAGCGCAGCCGCATAAGCTACGCTTCAGCTAATGCTTATTAAATAAAAGGACTGCATGATGCTGCAAAAAATCAGCCTGATCTCTCTCGCCTGTTTGCTGTTTACCGGGTGTATGTCCAATGAGGGCACATCCCCCGAAGAGAAGACGTTTCGCAAAGTCGAGGCCGCGGCAAGCGAGTGCGCCGAAATTGTAAAAAACCAGACTATCGAACTCACCACCGAAGGACAGGATGCCAATACCCGCTGGACGACCATAGAATATGTGGTGCCTGGCCAGCATACCCGCACGGTGGAGTATCGCACCTCCTCGGTGCTGGATAACGGCGAGCCGGGCAAGGCGTGGCAGACCTGTATGTCGGACAAAAAAGCCCTGGTGCCTGAGCTGAAAATATAAACTTTTGACAGGAATAACCGGCAGCGATCCCAAGATCCCTGCCGGTTTTTTTTGCAGCACGGCCCGGCATACAATATACTAAATTACATTATATAAAATTATATATTGATGGATGCAAACCATGGCTGTGATGACAGATACTGATATTCAGGATGCAATGAAGCAGGCGGCGTCAGGTGCCGCGGAGATCTTACGCGGTTTGTCCAATGCGGACAGGCTGCTGTTGATGTGTCAGTTAAGTCAGGGGGAAGCGAGCGTCGCGCAACTAGAAGAGGCGGTGGGGATCCACCAGCCTACGCTCTCCCAGCAACTGGGGGTGCTACGCCGTTTAAAGCTGGTGGAGACCCGACGCACTGGCAAACAGATTTTCTACCGGATTGAGGATCCGCGGATCTTCGCGCTGCTCAATACCCTATATGACCTCTATTGCCCACAGGCAGGAGACAACCATGTCGATTGATTTTACTCACTTTACGCCGCTGAGCAGCCTCGGCGGCGGGTTGTTAATCGGGCTTGCCGCCATAATGCTGATTCACTTTTGTGGGCGCATCGCCGGGATCAGCGGCATTGTAGCGGGCATGCTGACGAAGCAGACCCGGAAAGAAGGGTGGCGGATCGCTTTTATAGCTGGCCTGATTAGCTCGCCGCTGCTGTTTGCGCTGTTTTTCCCGTTGCCGGACATTAACGTTCAGGCCTCCTGGCCGGTGATTATCGTGGCAGGTTTGCTGGTGGGCATTGGGACACGTCTCGGCTCGGGGTGTACCAGTGGGCATGGTATTTGCGGGCTGTCGCGCTTTTCGAAGCGATCCCTGGTCGCCACGCTGACCTTTATGGTTGTCGGCATTGTTACCGCAACGCTGACCGGTTTATGGCTGGGCTGAGGAAAATATGATGCTGGTGATTATGGCGTTTCTGTGTGGTCTGATTTTTGGCGCCGGCTTGCTGATTAGCGGTCTGGCGAATCCTGAAAAGGTGCTTGGTTTTCTGGATCTGTCTCAGGCCTGGGATCCCTCACTTGCCTTCGTGATGATTGGGGCGATTGCGGTGGGGATCATTGGCTTTGCGCTGGTGAAAGGCAGAAAAACGGCATTTTGCGGGGCGCCGATTCTGCTACCAGAGAATAACACCGTTGACCGCACACTGGTGGGGGGCGCGATCCTGTTTGGTCTGGGCTGGGGGCTGGCAGGCATTTGTCCCGGACCGTCGCTGATATTATTGGGTGCGGGCATCGGCAAGGGGTTGCTGTTTGTTTTATCCATGCTTGCCGGGATGTGGATCGTTACTCGGGTCCGGTCATCTTAAATTCGCGGATTAGCGGTATTTAACGATTAGAATTCCGGTGCCGGTGCCGGTGCCGGGAGGACTCCCTTTGGGAAAGGTAATATTGTACCTTAAAGCTGAATTTTGACCGTTTCTATACGAGAGACCCACTACCTGAAAGTTTCTCGTATCTTTTGGTGAATATCGATACGGCTCACAATTTAAGCGTTCTTAAAAAGATCTTTCTGGATTTTTGATCTTAATAGTATATGTTTTATCAAATTCCCCGCCTGTCGCTACATTAGTGCCAAACAATCCGCCTGATACTCGTACGGTGACGATCCCCGGCTTTACGGGTACTCCCTGAATCCTGACGCAATTGTGAGCTGGAGAATCATTACAATACCTTAAAGTTAATCCTGTATCGGATGGGGTTATTTCACCTACGAATCTTTCTTTCCCATTGGAATATAAAGATGATACAGCCCCACCATTTATATTTATTTCATTGGCATACGGCGATCCTACTATAGCATCGTTAAGTGAATTACCATCAGGAGTAACATCAGCATGTAAAGTGCATGCTGTTACTGTAAATGAAATAAAAATAACAGAAAGTATCCACATGGCTATTTTAATGGTTTGAAAACCATTCCTCCGAAGAATCTATTCATAAAAAATTGCAAATCTTTTTTTCGTTTAATCCAGTTGTCTGATTTTCCCCAAGAAAATAATTTTAAATTAACATGCCCATTATCATCCTGTGTTACAGAACCATCCCATACAATCCAGTGCGTAGGAAATGTCGTGTTGTTTGTACTACCTTCAAGCAGACCATCATTTATTAATGTCACGACTTTATAGCCTTGCTCTACATACTTATTTAAATCTCTGATTCCCTGGACGCCTGCCTGAGTGATTCCTACATTACTGAACACCTTTTCATAACCAGCCTTTTCAAACCATTCTGTCAGTATTTGCCACATTGTGATACCAGCCACTGGCGAATCAAGAGCATCAAAGTTCAGCATGGTATTCTCTGAATCCCTGAGCCCAGCCAGCGTCATCCAGTCAAGCCCTAAGATCCTTGGCTGACCTCCACTCGTATGAAACATACCTGAAGGATGTTTACACCCTTCGCCAGGGGAGATTGTCAGTGTACCTATTTTAGTCTTTCCGTACCGCCATAGTTCCCTGGCAGCTTGTACATATACATCAGGACGGTCCATTTGAACACAGTAAAAAAATGCAGCAGGTCCACATACACTTGCTCTATCCTGATAAGGGTAAGAGTAATGATAAAATCTTTCGTTTATCTCAGATTCAATTTTGTTTTTTTCAAACGGATCCTGTGGCGTTCCGATAGGATATTCTTTTGCTATAAATGGACGTTCCGGGATGGTGATTTTAATCTGCTTTGTTTCGCCACCCTGACTCTCAGGTTTCATTGTCCCTTTTGACTCAAAATAACAGGGGTTCTCCCGCTTAACCGGAGACCAGGCTTTATCTGATGCAAATTCTTCCAGCGTATACATTTTGGTGAACGGAACAGGCGTCACACAGTGCGTATGCAACATGGTTTTTCGGAAAAGCTTCATTTCCATAATATAAATGGTCGAGGGTGACTCATTTATTTTTCCGGTAACGTGGCTCTGTGTTTGATAATTGCCAAGAAACGGCTGTTGCTTCACATTTATCAACGGGTATTTATTCCTGCTGGAGTCCATGCGGTAAATACACAGGTCATACAGTAAAGAATCAGCCGGAACATTAGAATTTATACGGGTACTGAGGTGGTAAACAGCCATAATCAATCCTTTAATATATGCATGTTAATATTTTCAGCGGATTCAGCGTAATGCCAGTCTGTCATTCCCTGTTCATCAGTAACGCTCACCTCAGAGCGCCCATCCGGGAACATCAGTGTATAGCGGCATCCTGCCATTAACTGGCCGCTATCATCGGCGCACTGAAAACGAATACAGTTTCGGGCACTGGAATCCTGTGTCTGCTGTGCCGGCACTGGCGACTGGCTGGTATTACGCGAGGTCAGGGAGCCAGCCCCTGTGCTGGTAAACTGCGAGGTTGAACCGTAAACATAGTGATTGGGGCAATGACACAGTACCCTGTCACCCGTGGCTGCATATGCTTTACCTTTTTCGGCCCAGTCACATGCGGAGGCAAGAATTTTAAAATACCCTTTACAGTTGCTGCATGATGCCTCATCACCAGTCCGGGCTATTGCCCTGTCTCCTTCAAACCAGGACGCAGTTGCTGAAATGATTTCTCCGTAACTCGTTTTATCACCCAGGCAGGCCAGTGCTCTTGTCATTATCATTCCCTTAATAACTATGTGGACATAATCAAGGCATCATACAACAATCACAACTTAACTAAAATTATCCATTTCAACCTGAATGGCGTGGGCGTCAGGATATCGTTGCAGGCTATCAGCGGCTATGCGGTTTTCCGGCACGCATGACGACTAAACGGTATCCGCGGTGGGATCAAGTAATCTTGACTATCTGGATAATCATTTTCTGTATGTTGGCGATAACTTACAATTCCCGCCAACCAATCTGAATGAGCTTGAGCAAGTTGGGGATACTACGGGTGGTACGCCTTTTGCTTTACAGCTCGATTGCAATAGCGCTGTGGGGGTGAAGCTGCGCCTGAATGGGAATGAGTCCGCTGCAATTAAAGACAAAGGTGTTCTGAAAAACGATGCCCGTCATAACCGGACCCGCGGCATTGCGGATCAGCTGCTTTACCAGAATGCGCCAGTCATGTTTCACATAGAGATAGATATGGGCACTGCGGCAGAGATCCCTCTGCATGCGCGTTACTACCAGACGCAACACCGCGTGGCGGCTGGAGAGGTTAACGCGGTGGCGACTTATACGCTGACGTATTACTAAAGGTGAATAAGGTTTCTTAATCCACTTCTGGAATCACCAGTGAGGTGAGCACGTGGTCCTGCCAGACCCCATTGATCTTGAGATAAGAGGGCGCATACCCCTCTTTAACGAAGCCGAGACTGGCCAGGGTTTTACTGCTGCGCGCATTATCAGGTAGGTGGTTTGCCATAATCCGATGAAAGCGGTAATTAACCTGCACATAGCTCAGCGATTCCTTCAGCGCCTCATGCATCAGTCCTTGCCCCTGATAAGCGCGATCGAGCGAGAAGCCGAGATAGCACGCCTGGAAAACACCAAAGATAAAGTTGGTGAAATTGATGCTGCCGATTATTTTATTCTCGCCTTTTACCGTGAAAACCAGTTGCAGGCATTTTCTCGCGTTGTAATCGCTCTGCGCACTCTCAATTCGTTGAGATACGCTCTCCAGAGTGAAATATTCTTCATTGCGCAAGGGTTCAAAGGGCGCGAAATGCGATCGGTTTTCCCGCATGAAAAGCAGGAGGCTGTCTGCCAGATCGGACGTCAGCAGATAAACGTCCGTCCTTTCGGTGGAGAATAACTTCATGTCGCGCTCTCATTAACATTTTTTTCACATCTATTGTACTGATAATAACGTTGATTTCTAGCCCACCTGTGACCCAACCTACTAAAGTTAGGCTGGAAACTATGACCCGATTTGCCAGATGCTATGGCGTAGACATCCTGTTATCGAACTGTTCTGAAAAGAGAGTGCTATGAAATTATATGTGTATGAGCATTGCCCGTTCTGTATCCGCGCGCGAATGATCTTCGGTCTCAAAAAGGTGCCTTTTGAGCTGGGCGTGATCATGGAAGGGGATGCGGAGACGCCAACCCGCATGGTAGGTAAAAAGGTTGTGCCGATCCTGCAGAAAGAAGAGGGCGTATACATGCCGGAAAGCATGGATATCGTTCACTACGTTGACCAGCTTGATGGCGCGCCGGTTATTACCGGGGAGTGCAATCCGGTCATTGAAGCCTGGTGCAAAGAGAATACGCGTGCCGTATTCAATCTGGCGATCCCGCGTTTTACCCGCGCCGATTTTAAAGAACTCGCCACACCCGCCGCGCGCGAGGCCTATACTCAGCGCGAGATTAACGCCTTTGGCGATCTGGATACGTTGATGGCGAATAGCCAGACCTACATTGACACGCTGGTGGAAGAGCTCGGTAAAATCGAAGCGTATTTGCAGGCGCGACATCCTGTCAGTATCACCGATTTTTATCTCTTCCCGATCCTGAACTCGCTGACGATTGTGAAAGGCTTCCCGTACACAGAGGCGCTGCGCGGTTATCTGGACCATATCTCCACGGCCTGTAGCGTACCGCTGTTTACAGACAAAGCTTTATAACGGTAAGGGGGTATGCCCCCTTAAAAAATGGTCGTCCGATTTTCGGTTGTGAGGGATTCATCGAATCCCTTAGATTCACCCTGTACCTTATTACAGGAGAGAATCATGACCTTCGCTGAACTTCACCATCAACACACACCCTTAGTTATCGCTAATGTCTGGGATGCGACCAGTGCTATAGCGGCGCAACAGGCAGGTTATCAGGCTCTGGGGACGTCAAGTGCAGCCATCGCCGCGATGCTGGGTTACGAAGATGGAGAAGCAATGTCGTTTGACGAAATGCTCTATATTGTCACGCGGATCACGTCCGTCAGTAATCTGCCATTAAGTGTTGATGTTGAGGCTGGGTATGGCAGTAACGCGGATGAGATAGCAGAGCATCTTAAGCGTCTTGTGCAGGCGGGCGTGGTAGGGATAAACCTCGAGGACAGTAAAGTCGTTGACGGGGTCAGACGACTTGTTGACGCGCAGGCATTCTCCAGGACCTTAGAAGCGATTCGCACCCGGTTGAGCGCAGAGGATCTTCAGTTGTTTCTTAATATCCGTACCGATACCTACCTGCTCGCTCATGAGCACGCGTTGCAGGAAACGCTCTACCGGGGCCGGCTCTACAAAGCGGCGGGCGCAGATGGGATTTTTGTTCCATGCCTGACGTCAGAACAGGATATAGCGATGATTGCTAAGGAACTCAACCTGCCGTTGAATGTCATGTGCATGCCCGATCTCGCCACCTTCGGGAGACTGAAGCAAGCAGGAGTAAGCCGTATCTCAATGGGGAACGTTGTGCATTCGGCTATTCAGTTGCAGCTGAAGAATTTGCTGGAACGTATCCTGGCGCAGCAGTCATTTGCAGAGGTCTTTATTGATGAAAGTACGCGATAGTAAGCAGTGCGATCTCTGGTATCAGGCATTACTTGAACGTGATTCCGGGTATACGGGGGTATTTTATGTCGGCGTCAAAACGACAGGGGTATTCTGTATCGCGGTATGCCGGGCCCGTAAACCGAAACGTGAGAACGTTGAGTTTTATACAGATTTTAAATCTGCCCTGGATGCCGGGTATCGTCCCTGTAAAGTGTGTCGACCTACTGAAAATGCGCACAGTGCGCCGACGTTCATCGAACAGGCGCTTGAGCTTGTTCGCGCAGATCCTAAAACCCGGATAAGCGATACGGCGCTACGTAACCATGACATTAGCCCCGAGCGGGTGCGGCGCTGGTTTCTGCAAAATCACGGTATTACTTTTCAGGCATTTCAACGAATGCAGCGGGTTAATATTGCCCTGCAGGAGTTAAAAGGTGGACGTAACGCGACCGATGTCGCTTTTGACAGTGGTTACGAGTCATTAAGTGGTTTTGGCTATACCTGTAAACGTCTTACGGGCGTTGCGCCAACCGAACAGACCAGGGTGATCGTTATTCACCGTTTCACCACCACGCTTGGCCCCATGTTTGTGTGCGCCACGGAACAGGGAGTGTGTCTGCTGGAATTTACCGATCGTCGTATGCTGGAGACAGAGTTTCGCGATCTCCAGCGTCTGTTAAAGGCGAGGATCATGGCGGGGGAAAATAGTCATACCCGCCAGGCGGAAAGAGAGATACATGAGTACTTCTCCGGTACCCGGCAACATTTTGATCTTACGCTGGATGCCCCCGGCACCGATTTCCAGCGCGCCGTGTGGCAGGCGTTACGCGAGGTTCCTTACGGTCAGACATCCTATTATCAATCTCTTGCCGGGCAGATTGAAAAACCGGCTGCCGCACGCGCGGTGGCGGCGGCAAATGGCGCTAACCGGATAGCCATTGTGATTCCATGTCACCGGATTATCGGCAAAGAGGGGGCGATGACCGGTTATGGGGGAGGGATCGCACGCAAAGAGTGGCTTATTGATCATGAACGAAAGCAGCGTTCACTTTTTTGTCCTGCGGGCTGAAAAATACGGTAATGTATTTGTTAAATAAACAAATTCAGAACGCTATCCATGACACCTTTGCTATTCCATAAATATCACGGGCTCGGTAATGATTACCTGGTGTGCCACCGTTCAGTCGCAGAACAGCTGAGGACCGAGCAGATTCGTATCCTATGCCATCGCCATTATGGTGTAGGCTCTGACGGTCTGCTTATTGACAGTGGGGATCTACATCAGCCCACCTTACGCATCATCAATCCGGACGGTTCAGAAGCCGAGAAAAGCGGTAACGGTCTGCGCATCTATGCTCGCTATCTTTTCGATATCGGCCGCGTCGGACACGAGTCGTTTTTAGTGCACACCGCAGGTGGGGATGTACATTGCCGGGTCCATGACGATCCGCATCAGATCACGGTGGAGATGGGGCAGGCGAATTTCAGTCCAGCGGCACTGCCCGCGCTGATTGACCAACCCGAAGTGCTGAATTATCCCTTAAAGCTGGCGGATGAAACTATCCTGGTATCGCTGGTCTCGATGGGCAATCCACACTGTGTTGTGCTGGTGGATAAGCTCGATCTGGCGCTGGTTCACCGCTTAGGGCCGCAAATAGAAAATCATCCCGTGTTCCCTAAACGCACCAACGTCCAGCTGGTGGAGGTCGTCGATCGCACTACGCTGCGTATTGGTATCTGGGAGCGGGGTGCCGGTTTTACGATGGCATCCGGCAGCAGCAGCTGTGCAGCAGCCAGCGTTATGCGCAAATTAGACCGGGTCAATAATCGGGTCAGCGTGAATATGCCCGGAGGGCAGCTGCAAATCACCTTCGATGACAATTTTCAGGTCAGCATGTCTGGCCCGGTGCATAAAATTGCCAGCCTGACGCTGGACGAAGACTGTTTTGCTGGTGGGAAGGTCGCCAGCTGATTTTGCGTCTTCTCAGACTGGCAGCCTGCAACGGGTTGCCGGTCGTTTTTAGGATTAACTACCGCGTTCCACAGCCTGATTCATCCTTTCCCTTATATTTCTCTACGACCAATAGGCCTCACATCATAAGCTGGCAAATTATACATTTCGTTAACATTTATATTGCAGTGGCTGCTTAATAATTTTATTACTATTTAGGTGGTTACATTTAGCATCACTCCAATATGTTAATAAAAATAATTATCAGGATAACTTATGACGACAAAACCTGCCGCTGAAGTGAGTGCGGCACCGGGTCTGTTTCAGACGCTAAAAACCTTCCCGGCAACTGTCTATGCGCTGCTTTTTTTTACCTTCATTGTTCGCTTTAGCTATTTCATGGCATGGCCGTTTATCGCGGTGATCATGACGCAGAATTACCATATGTCGCCGATTGCCATTGGCGTGGCGATGACCAGCAGTGCGCTGTTATCGGTGGCGCTCGGCATGTATGGCGGGCAGATTTCGGACAGGTTAGGGCGCCGGATCATTCTTCTGCTGGGCTGTGGCTTTTCTGCCGTAGGCTATATCACCCTGGCGCAGGCCACCGGGATGGGGCTGTTTATTACCGGCCTGATGATCATCGGCGTGTGCTTTGCGTGGGTTGATCCCCCGGTGCGTGCTCTGATGAGCGATCTGCTTGGCGATCGCCGCCGCCGTGCACTTGCTCTACAAATGCGTTACTACCTGATCAACGTCGCGGCGGTATTTGGTCCGCTGGTCGGGATAGTTTTTGGCCTGACATCCCAGAAGGGGACGTTCTTGATCACCGGGCTGACCTATCTGCCGTTTTTTGTCTACGTGCTGCTGTTTATCCCGGCGGGTAAACTGCTGGCGGAACAGCAGGGGGCCAGCGTCCCGGCGATTAAGCTGCATCAGGTGATGGGCATCATTGCCAGGGACAAAATCTATATTGCGGCACTGCTGTGCAGCATTCTATGCAGCATTGTTTTTATCCACTACGAAGCTGTATTACCACAATACCTGATGTTACTTGACGGCAACGCGGCGGTTAAATTGATAACCCTGATACTGGTGACCAATGCCTGTACCGTGCTGGTGTTTCAGAGTTTTATTATGCGGTTTTTGGCGCAGATCAACCTGCCAAAACGCATTCTGCTGGGTGGCGCCATTTTTGCTTTGTCGCAGCTCTGCATGTTTGCCACGCGTTCGACAGAAGTCTGGCCATGGCTGACGGTCACCGTCGTATTTAGCATGGGGGAAGCAATTCTGATGCCGAACCTGAACATTCTGCTCGATCAGCTGGCACCGGCTGAGCATCGCGGTGCTTATCTGGGGGCTTCAACATTGACGACGCTGGGGGTAGCTCTCGGGCCGTTGATCGGTGGCGTGATGCTGGCCAGGACCGGAGCGGGGGTATTTATCAGCACCGCATTACTGAGTCTGCTACTGTGCGCAATTATTTATGCCTGCCGGGTCACGATATTGGTGCGTTTGCAGGATTGATAGTGATGATAGCTAGCGTGGAAAATAAAGCCTGAGGATCCTCAGGCTTTATTTTAATGTGAGCGCTGTCTTCGTCGGATGTATAACCATACGAAGGCCAACGTGAATAATGGAATTCCATGGAAAATAATAATGACCACTGAGGGGGTTAACCAGATATAGAAGGGCGCCACTATCAACATTCCAACACCAAAACCTGTCATTTGTAAGAGCGTGATCAAGCTAAAAATAGGTAGCCTTAAAGATTCAACTTCACTTTGGATGCGTGAGATGAGGCTAACATCCGCAAGTCCATCTCCAGTGCCTGCGAAGAAAATAAAGAATAATGCCAGAGAGACGGCGTTCTGTTGGAACGTTAAAATAAACCCCAGCGACATTAATGCCACACCATAAAAGAATAAACGCTCAGTTCGTATCCCTCGCTTAAGCAAAAGATAATTTGCCGCTCTTGCACCTGCAAATTTCCCACCGGCCCAGACTGCCAGCAGAAGACCCATCGTTTTTCCTGGCGATTCAGACGTCAGAAGCTCTGAAATGACAGGAAACCCTACGTTATGGGCAGCACTGCCGAGAGTATCAGCCATAGTTACCAGCAACATGCCTGCCATCAGCGGTGCTGTTTTAAGCCCTTTAACAAGATTACTCCATTCTTTACGCTGATTTTTCTTCTCTACGCCAGCCGGGGTAACCAGAAAGCGTAAGGGCAGAATAGATAAACCCGCAAGGAGGTAAGTGAGAATATTGGTGATAAATACCAGCTCATAACCGTTCGCAGCCAGCAAAATACCCGACACCATACTACCCATAACCGCACCGGTCGCAGATGCTGACGTTAACCAGGCATTAGTCGCAACCCGGCGGGAATCATCCACCCAGTATGGCAACTGGCTGTTTAGCCCAATTGCAAACATCGAATTGCCTATGCCAATTCCCAGAGCGATAAAAGGCAAAAGATAGATTTGTACGGAATAAGGGAAAATTAATAATGATGCCAGCAGCGCCGCGCGAAGAACATCCAGTATTACCAGGGGCAGGCGTCCGGTGAAACGTCTGAAATAAGGGACGCCAAACAGGCTGGCTAAAATTCCGCCGGTAACGCGACAGGCCAGAAAAATACTCACTTGCATCACACTTTGGCTTAGCACGTATACATAGGTGGATAATGCCACCATGTTTAAAAAAGCGCCGAAATCAGAGATAAAGCGGGCGGAAATGATCAGCCAGCCATTTCTGGTAGACCGGTTAATTATTTCTTCATCCGGGTGCGCATCAGTCATACAGTTATCCTTTGCGGAAACGACAGGTGATCAGCAACAAGTATCATAGTCTGTAGCGTAATTTCACACAGCCTACAAAATAAAGAAAAGACGCGACCGGACGGTATCCTGGGCCAGATGAACATCGAGCTGTTTTGGGGGGCAGAATTCCTCAATGGAAAATCCTGGTGACTGACATCTTAAGCCTTCTTAGTCCTGAGCAGACAGGACTATTTCGCGGTTATAAACATTAGTGCGCATAATGTATATTATGTTAAATGTGATATTTGGGTCGATAATGTCCTGTCCCATATCCACACGCAGACTAACCAATACGTTTAAATCGCAGACTTCCCTCTCCGCTCTTTAGTTTTAGTCAGGCAAGTTGAAGCAAGTGTGTGGCAATTCCCCATCTGACCGCGATGCACTTCTCATTAATAAGATCGAAAACGGAGTAACTCGCGTTGGGTTGAGCATATCGCGGGAAATTGTCGGCAACCCCTTCTTTAAGAATCGCAATAACGCCCTGACTGACATGCCCGTGAGACACAATACAGACTGTTTGATGATGTGATGTTGCTTCCAGGCTATGTAAAAAATGCATAACCCGCTGAGAAGCATGCGCGAGAGACTCCCCACCAGGTGGACAATACTCTGCATCAAGTTCGAATAATGCATTTGCATCGTTTGGGTGATTTCGTATCAGCAGCTCTGATGACATTCCTTCAAACTGACCAAATGCCTGTTCTTTAAGAGCAGGTTCCGCCGTCAATGAGCAGCGAAAGCGCTCAGCCAGGCGCTGGCCCATTTGCCATGCTCGCCCAAGCGGAGATGCGTAAACACAATCCACGCCGTAATCACTTGCTGCAAGCGCAGCCAGTAAGGCCGATGTTTCGCGCAAACCCCGCCCGGTCAATGTGCTATCGGTGTGCCCCTGAATAATTCCTCGCTCATTCCACTCTGTTTCCGCGTGTCGAACAAGTATCACTTTCATCGTTAGAGCGCCATACGCGTTATTGAATGACATTCAACATAAGATAAATGGGATGCGTCTTTCAACGTGCTACCCTCATTTATAATGTCTCCACCCTGCCCCGATTTCATGTATGCGCCTTCAACACCGTCTCCAGCCACTGCGTAAAAGCTCGTACTTTGGGGGAAATATGCCGGTGCGGATAAAGCAACGATAACTGTCGTGCCGGAACCGGATGACCGGGCAACACTTCAACCAGACGCCCGTCATTGATATACGGACGTAAAAAGAAATCCATGCCCTGCAGCAAGCCCAGCCCGGCCAGACCCGCCGCAATATAGACTTCGGAGTTATCCAGCACCAGTTTCCCCGGCAGATTAAGTTCCTCGATGCCTGACGTCGACTGAAATACCCACGGCATAATTTGTCGGCTGTTAACGTTGAACCAGTTCACGCCCTGATGATTCTGCAGGTCGTCCAGCGTTTCCGGTACACCATACTCCGCCAGGTATGCCGGGCTGGCGCAGGTCACCAGTTTTATCTTACCCAGCGATCGCGCTACATAATCACCTTCATCCAGCGGACCGACGCGTACGATGCAGTCCAGGCCATCGCGCAGCATATCTTTACGCCGATCGGAGCTGCTAAGCACCACTTCAATCCCGGGATAATGGCGATAGAAATCCGCCAGTTTTGGCACAACCAGTAGCGCGGCAATCGACACGGGCATATCCACCCGAAGCTGGCCACACAATGAACGCCCCGCGACGAAAGAACCCAATAAATTATCGGTTTGTTCCAGCAATGGCTTACTGCTGCGGTAAAACTCTTCCCCTTCGGGTGTCAGGCTGATGCGCCGGGTCGTACGGTGTAACAAGCGTACGCCCGTATGCTGCTCCAGTTGTTTGATGGCTCTGGTCACTGCGGGCCGGTGGATTTGCAGGTTTTCTGCGGTCTGGGAAAAACTGCCTGACTCAACGATCTCAACAAAGATCCGCATCAGTTCGTAAACGTTGATTTGCATAGCGCGCACTTTTGCCGTGGTGGATAACGCCCTTATTGTTACTGATTTTGTAAAAGTGATGAAGCATATTCGCTATTTTTTAGAACAAATTCGGCGCGTAAACTAACGCTATTCCGGTTAGAAACCGTCTTAGTTAAAGGAATCGTCTTATGAAAAATCAACGAGTTAGTCAGATTCTGGGTATTGAAAAAAACGTCATTCAGGGGCCTTTGTCGTGGCTGACGGATGCCCGCCTGGTGGCGGCAGTCAGTAACGCCGGTGGCTTGGGTGTACTCGGGCCAAATGCCGGATTAACGGCCGAAACGGCGGTCTCAACACCGGAAGCGACCGCCGAGAAAATGCGCGAAGAAATCCGCAAAACCAAAATGCTCACCGAGAAACCATTCGGCGTGAACCTGATCCCGACGGCAGAAAATGACATCTGGACACCTTCCATCGTTAAGGTCATTAAAGAGGAAGCGGTGCATGCAGTCGTCTACACCGGCTACGGGGAAGGTTCCATTATCCCTGCCCTGTTTGATGAGCTGAAAACCGCAGGGATCAAAATCATCTACCGGGATATCAACCCTTCCCTGGAAAACACCCGGGACGCGGAAGCCGCTGGCGCCGATATTATTGTGGCGACAGGATTTGATGAAGGTGGAACCTTGCCTGGCGTTGCATTAGGCACTTTCTCTATCGTGCCGCTGATCGCTGACGCGGTGAAAAACATCCCGGTCATAGCCGCAGGTGGAATTACCGATAGCCGAACCGCCAGAGCCGCGCATGCCCTGGGCGCGCAGGGTGTGTTTGCCGGTTCGGTATTTATCAGCACGCTTGAAAGCCGCGTGCCGCAGTCAGTGAAAGAAAAAATTATCGCCGCTAATGGGCTGGATATGCGCCTGTTCCGCACACTGCCGGATTACTACCGTTCGTTGCCGGGCAAACTGGCCGACAAACTGGTGGCGCTGGATAAATCTGGCGCTAGCAAGGAAGAGCTGGCGAAGGTGATGGGCGGATTACGTGGTCTGCGTCTGGGTATGCTTGAAGGCAATACTGACGAGGGCTATATCTCCCTTGGCACGGGCATTGGCAGCATTCGCAGCATGAAAAGCGTTGCTGAGGTCGTCGCTGAACTGCACGTTTAATGTCTGCCGCGCCGAATCGAAAAATTGCGATTCGGTGCGCGGATTCACTGTCCCACCGTCCGACACACCGCAATCACCTTCTCTCTCAGCCAGCGATGGCCGGGATCGTTTTCCATTCTGGGATGCCACATCTGCGAAACCGTGATGGTCCGGGTTTTGAAGGGCAGCTCAAAAACATGCAGTTGCTCTGTCATGTGCGGGTTTTGCAGATAGAGCGCCGGCACCATGGCGACAAGATCGGACGCCAGCGCCACGGATAATGCTGTCGGAAAGCCGGGCACCACGCTGGCAATCTTACGCGTCATCCCTGCCTCTGCCAGCACATCGTCCACAAACCCGTGTAACGATCCGTCGGGCGCGGCCACCACATGGCCCCAGGAGACATAGTCGTTGAGGCCGATGCTGGGTAACGACGCCAGCGGATGCGTCTTACGAACCGCGCCCACAAACCTGTCCTGAAACAGTCTCTGGAGACGAATTTCCGGGCCCATATTGCTCTGCACGCCAATCTCCAGATCCACCAGGCCCTCGCGCAGATAGCGGGACGTTTTTTCAGGCTTCGGCGCAAAGCGGATGCAGACGTCAGGCGCCACTTCAGCCACGGCGGCAATCAGCGCCGGGCCAAACGCGACGACAAATCCATCATTGGCTCTGATAGTGAAAAACCGCGCCAGATTTTTCACGTTGAGCGTTTCCATGGAAGGTTGCAGCACCGCCCTCGCCTCATGCACCGCGTTCCGGGCGCGATCCCGGGACGCTTCAGCCCAGGGCGTCAACACCATATTGCGTCCTGCCCGCACGAGGATCGGATCCCCCGTTACCTCCCGTAGCCTGCTGAGCGTGCGGCTCATGGCTGATGTGCTCAGGTTTAAACGCCGCGCTGCCCCTGCAACGCTGGCCTCTGCCAGCAGAATGTCGAGCGCGACGAGCAAGTTAAAATCAGGATCGGACATGAGAACCTCTGAGCTTAGATAAGGCGTTCGGTGCAATGATTAAGTGTAAACGCTGCATCTTCCGCACTCTATACCCCAGGAATATAGTTTCTTCATCTCAACACCCTCGAGGAATCCAGATGATGATGCTATTTTCAAACCAACCCGGTGACGAAGGGCTGCCAGGCCAGGCGCGCGCCCGGGTTATGATCGCGGTCATGATCACCACGCTGATGGGGGTATTCGATGGCACGATGATCAATATTGCCCTGCCCTCAATGGCCCAAGCCATGCAGGTGCCCGCGGGTTACGCCGTCTGGTTCGCCAACGGGTATCTGCTTTCTGCGGCCATGACGTTGCTTATTTTCGCCGCGCTCGCGGCCCGCTACGGAACGCGCCCTGTTTTTCTGGCGGGCCTGGCGACATTTACCCTGACATCACTGGGCTGCGCGCTGGCAACAACGCCGGAGATGCTCATCGGAATGCGTATTTTGCAGGGGATCGGCGGCGCTGCCACACTGAGTATCGCCCCAGCGATCCTGCGTTCCGTCTTTCCGGGGCGACTGCTCGGGCGCGTTCTGGGTCTGCATGCCCTGCTAATTGCGTCCAGTACGGCGATCGCCCCCGTGCTGGGCGGCACCATCCTCGATATCCTGAGCTGGCAGTGGCTGTTTGCCATTAATCTGATTCCGGGAACCCTCGCGCTGGTGCTGGCAGGCAAGGCATTACCGGGAAACGTCACGTCCGGCCTGGCTGGGTTCGATTTACCCGGAGCAGTGCTGTCGGCGACGCTTCTGGGTTCAACGATCATGATGGCCAACAGCTTTTCCCGCTCTCACGAGGCGCTCTGCTGGGGGCTCCTCGCCCTGGGCTGCACAGTTGTGTTTATCTGGCATATCCGCCGCGTCCGCGCGCCGTTACTGCCGCCCGCCATTTTCTACAATGGGCGTTTTACCCTCGCCGCCTTAACATCGCTGGCCTCTTTTATCAGCCAGGGCATCACTTTCATCGCGTTGCCTTTCCAGTTTCAGACTGTGTATGGCTACAGCCCTGTTGTGTCCGCACTGCTGTTTATCCCCTGGCCGATCGGCATCGTGCTGATTGCCCCTCATGCGGGCCGTTGGGCCGATACGTTTTCTGCGCCGCTGATCTCCACCCTTGGGCTGGTTATTTTTGTCGTCGGGTTGATCCTGCTGGCGACGCTGCCCGCCACGCCTGCCATGTGGGATATCTGCTTACGTAGCCTGGTGTGCGGGATTGGGTTCGGCTGTTTCCAAAGCCCCAACAACCGGGAGATGCTGGCGAATGTTTCCCGGGAGTATGCCAGCTATGCCTCCGGGATCTTGTCCATCGCGCGGACGTTTGGGCAATGCCTGGGCGCTGCGGTGGTCGGGATCCTGCTGGCCGTTATGTCGACTGAAGCCGTTAATATTGCCCTGTGGATCGCCGTCGCCGCCTCTGTCGCATCGGTGTTGTTCAGCCTGAGCCGACTGCGCAAATCGCTGAACTACTCATTTGGAGGCAATCGCTAATTATCTCAACTAGACTTCTAAGCGGCTGTACGTCGTCACGTATCGGCTCAGCCACTTCACTCAGGTTTTTTCACTCCCCGAGAGGTCTACCATGTCATTTGTCACCACAAAAGATAATGTCAGTATCTTCTATAAAGATTGGGGCCCCAAAGATGCACAACCTATCTTCTTCCATCACGGCTGGCCATTAAGCGCGGATGACTGGGATAACCAGTTACTGTTCTTTTTAGCGGAAGGTTTCCGGGTCATCGCCTCCGACCGTCGTGGTCATGGCCGTTCCGATCAGGTCAGCGACGGCCATGATATGGACCATTACGCCGCCGATGTTGCCGCCGTGGTTAAACATCTGGATCTGCACAACGTGGTACATGTCGGCCACTCCACCGGCGGTGGCCAGGTCGCGCGTTATGTGGCGCAATACGGCCAACCGCAGGGCCGGGTGGCGAAAGCCGTATTGATCAGCGCCGTACCGCCATTGATGGTAAAAACGCCGGACAATCCGGGCGGCACGCCGCTCGAAGTGTTCGATGGATTCCGTCAAGCGCTGGCGGCAAACCGGGCGCAGTTCTATCTCGACGTGGCGACAGGTCCGTTCTACGGCTTTAACCGTGACGGGGCTGAAATTTCGCAGGGCACCATCCAGAACTGGTGGCGACAAGGGATGATTGGTAGCGCGAAGGCGCACTATGAAGGCATTAAAGCGTTTTCAGAAACGGATCAGACCGCCGATCTGAAAGCGATAACCCTTCCGGTGCTTATTTTGCAGGGGGATGACGATCAGGTTGTGCCTTATAAGAACGCCAGCCTGCTCCAGGATGAACTTATCAGCAACAGCACACTGAAAGTCTATCCGGGATATCCGCACGGGATGCACACCACACATCCAGACACCATCAACAAAGATTTACTGGAATTTATTCGCAGCTGATAACTTAAAAACGGGTGGCCTGGGCCACCCGTTCCGGGAGCTTACAGGGAGGCTTTTAACCGCGCCACGGCTTCTTTCAGGTTCTCATCCGTGACGCTGACGTAAGACATACGCAGCGTGGCATGATCCGGCTCGTTGCAGTAGAAGAATTCCCCAGGCACATAGACCACGCCGTTGTTCAGCGTCTTTTTCAGCCACTCCGTGGTGTTCATCTCGTATTTGAATTTCGCCCACAGGAACATGCCGCCCATCGGTTTATGGAAGGTCAGATGATCGCTCAGTTCACTTTCTACGTGCTGACACAGGATCTGGCATTTGTGTTTATAGGCTTCGCGGATCAGGTCGATTTGCCCGGCCAGGCGGCCACTCTCCAGATAGTGCCAGGTCAGCGACTGCGATAATGAGCTGGTATGCAGGTCGGTCGCCTGCTTGAGGATCACCACCTGACGCTTTATCCAGTCCGGCAGCACTAACCAGCCAACCCTTGCGCCCGGCGCGAGGATTTTGGAAAAGGTGGAGGTGTAAATGACGTTATCACTGCAGCCCATCTCTGCCCCCCAAGCTTTCAGTGGCGTGAAGGTCTTATCGGTGAAGTTGATTTCACCGTAGGGATCGTCCTCGATGATGACGAAATCGTAGCGCTGGGATAATTCCACCAGTTGCTTACGACGCTGCTCTGCCAGGGTGACGCCGCCCGGGTTACCGAACGTTGGCACAATATAGACGGCTTTGACGCGCGTGGTCTTAACCAGCGCTTCCAGCTCATCGATAATCATCCCTTCGCCGTCGGTCCCTACCGACATCAGGTTAGCTTCCGCTAACTGCAGAACCTGCAGCGCAGCAAGATAAGTCGGGCGTTCGACGACCACGATGTCGCCCGGGTTAATCAGCGCCCGCGCCAGAATATCCAGCGACTGCTGGGAGCCGGAGGTCACCACCACGTCGTCCACGCCGCAGTTAATCCCCCTGCCGCTCAGCAGCTGACAGATGGCACCGCGCAGCTCCGGGCTGCCCTCGCTCAAACCGTACTGAAACGCCTCTTTCCAGGTGCTGGAGAGCACCTTCTCCATAGCCAGTTCCAGCCCTTCACGATCGAAAAGATCCGGGTTGGGAATGCCCCCGCCGAGTGAAATCACCCCTTCCATCTTGCTGTGTTTTAATAATTCTCTGATCGCCGATGACTGGAGGTTTTGTACTTTGTGGGCAATTTTGTTCTGCGACATCTTTTATTATCCTGGTTTGTTGTATCCCAGTTTAAGTATCACATGTAGAACGTTTTAACCAGCCGAAGAGACCGGAGCCCGCAGGCTCCGGCAGTGGGATCAGAACTCGATACGGGCGCCAACGTTATAGCGGCGACCTTCCAGCATTGAAGACTGGTTGTAAGAGGTGCGGTAGATCGGGTTCACATCAAACAGGTTATAGATGCCGGTCATCAGCGTCACGTTCTTGTTCAGATGATAACGCGCGCCCAGGTCGACCAGCGCGTAGGCGTCCGTTTCGCTGGATTTGCCAATGTCCGGGGAACTGCTGCGCCAGCTGGCTTTGGTCCACAGCTCGAGATCATTCACCGCGTTCCAGGTCAGGGAGACGTTGGCCATACTTTCCGGGAAATCGCTCAGGGCATAGCCTTTATACTCCCCGCTCTGCTGTTCGCTGTGCGTGTACGTATAGTTGGCGTTGGCTTTCAGGGAAGCGGTAACCTGCCAGTCGCCGTTCAGCTCCAGACCGTAGATCTCCGCATCGCTGACGTTGGCGTACTGGAAGACGGTATCGGCGACATATCCGTTATAGGTACACTTCTGCGTGTCCGACGCGGTACAAATGAGATGGTCGCTGATTTTGTTCTTGAATTTGGTGTAGAAAAGCGTCGCGTCCAGCGCCAGCGCCTCCTGCTGCCAGTACAGGCCCAGCTCGGTATTGACGCTCTCCTCCGGTTTCAGATCGTCATTCCCGATACCGATTTCCGAGTAAGGATAAGCCCCGTACACGCTGGTAAAGCCTTCGTTATTCTGGCGCAGATCCGGTTTCTTATAGCCGGCAGAGACGCCGCCCTTCAGCGCCCAGCTTTCATCGATGGTCCAGTTGCCGTAGAGCTTAGGTGTGACGTGGTAACCGAAATAGCTGTCGTGATCCAGACGCGCCGAGGTGGTCAGAGTGAAGTCCGGGACCATCATCCAGGCATCTTCAGCAAACACCGCCCAGCCGTCGCGCGTAATTTCACTCACCGGCGTAACCCCAGGGGCTTCTTTATCCTTAATGCCGAACTCATCGTCCAGTTCGTTACGGGTAAAGTTCACGCCCAGCGTCAGCTTGTGATCGCCCAGCGTAAAGGTATTGGCGCTGTTGGCCTCGTAGTTTTTCTGGGTAATAAACTGCGATGACATCCCCGGGACGCGGTACTCAGTTTTGGCTTTTTCGTAGCTGACGAAGTTCTTCACTTCCAGGATATCGCCATACCAGGCATGTTGCGACAGCGACGCGGCATCGCGATCAAAGCCCCAGTACCACTGCTTGTCGTTATGGCTCTTCTCCTGGTTGCCTTTGGTGGCATTCAGATCCCAGAGTTGGGTATCGGTCGGCGACATGGAGATGGTCGCGTCCAGATTCCCGGACTGATGCTTCACAAAGCGTTCATCGTTGATGCTGTCATCATCGCGGCGATCGAGATAATCGGCAGCCACACTCACCCCGAGCTTGCCCGGGATCACCGGCCCCATTAAAAAGAGGTTGGTCTGATTGGTATTGCCGTATTCACTCTTCTCCTGCAGGAAGTAGTTATCCTCCAGAACCCCGGTCCACCTCTCCAGGTTATAGGCTTTTTTGGTAATGACGTTTACTACACCTCCGATAGAGTCAGAGCCATACAGGGAGGACATCGGCCCGCGGATCACCTCGATTCGCTCGATGGCGGAAAGCGGCGGCATAAAGGCAGCTTCGGTGCCGATATGGTGTCCATACGGGCGAGATTCGCGGGTGGCCTGTTTGATACCGTTCACCATGTACGAGGTATACGTAGAGTCCATCCCGCGCATCTGCACATCGCCGGTCGCCAGGCTGCCGTGACCGTTACCGACCAGCACGCCCGGC
The DNA here is from genome assembly GCF_025566055.1 of Leclercia tamurae. Lineage (GTDB taxonomy): Bacteria > Pseudomonadota > Gammaproteobacteria > Enterobacterales > Enterobacteriaceae > Enterobacter > Enterobacter tamurae. The sequence goes on along the minus strand of NZ_JAMHKS010000066.1, from coordinate 82,933 downwards.
ATTTCGCGCAGAGCCTCGGTAACGTTCTGATTCGAGCGAGTGTTCAGCTCTTTTTCATTCACCACGGAGATTGTCGCTGGTGCTTCGCGGCGTTCCTGGCTAAAACCGGTCGCGGTCACCACCAGTTCATCTTCGTTAACAGCGGTGTTTTCTGCGGCGAAAACGGCCACCGGCAGGTTAGCCAGGGCGAGCGAAACCGCCACGGCCATGCGTGTTTGCTTTATCACAACAGGATCCTTAGAACTGAGTTAAATCAATCTTGAGCACGTAATCAGCGTTTTTTGCTTTCTCATCCTGCTTGACGCTGGCGTAGAGCGTGCGGGCATCGGCAGAAAGCGCGAGGCTGTTTGGCATCGCCGCGGTTTTGATGGTGTGTTTCAGGCGGTTGTGGGTCGCGTCGATCACGCTAATCTGACGATCGTTGCGATGGGTGACATAGACTTCGTCGCGCGCGGCGTTGTAGAGCACGGCAACGGAATTAGGTGTCGGGACACGGTGCAGGAGTTTGCCGGAATCCAGCTCCACAACCAGCACATCTTTGGTGTTGGTGTCCGCGATATACCCCACCCCTTTCGCGGTGTTGAGCGCGATGTTGAGGAAGTAATGTTCCGGATCGGCAGGATCGACTTTTACGCGAGCAAGCGGCTGCGAGGTTTTGCCATCCAGGGTGATCAGCTCCCCGGCGCCGGAGACAACGTAAACCTTGTCGCCTGCCTCATCCACGGCAAAACCGACGGGCTCCAGTTTTTCCAGCGTCTGGTCCAGAGCCTGCTTGTGCGTATCCACGACCCACAGCAAACCTTTACCTTTGCGGCCAATCCCGGAGACGTAAAGACGCTGATGCTTCTTATCCAGCACCACCTCCCGAACGTGGGCTTTTTTATTCGGATCTGAATCGTCGCTCAGTTGGATCGTTTTGATGACCTTATTATTACGCGTATCGAGCAGCGTGACCGACCCTTCCAGGGCATTGCCCAGATAGAGAATGTGCTGCTCCTGATCCAGCGCGACGGCAAAGGTGCGACGTTCGGTCGGGATCTGGTGCTCAATGTTCAGCGTGGATGCCGCCAGCTGGAAGACCAGCCCTGCCGTCTTGTCTTTATCAAACGAGGGTGCAGAGGCGGCATAGAGTGCGTTCTGGCCTTTATCATAGGCAAGCTCATAGACTCCCGGTCCCAGCGGCTGGACGAGAAAATCCTTTTCGGTGAAGTCTTTAGCGAATAGCGAGCCAGAGTGCATAGCCAGGCAAATGGCGAGGGCACACAGGGTTTTGTTCTTTACGGCAGAGGCGTTTTTCATGTCATTATTCTTTACAGTTGCTTACGTAAAGAAAAATGATAATGAAAATAAATATCATTTACAATTGTAAATATATCTCAATTGCCTACCATTTTTGGTACCGATATCCATTGGGATTACGTGGCCAACCCATTGAAACGCCCTATCCTTGCCGCCTGGCTTGCCAGACCGTCGAAAATAGCCTTGCTCACCTGCGGCGGAAAATCTGACGGCAGTTCTGCCCTGACGGAGGCGATAACCTCGTTGGTGCGATCGGCCATTTCCGTCATCAAACGGCGGGCAGCCTCCTGCGAAAAGCCTGCAAAGGCCGCGGTGCTGATAAAGTGACGCGGCTGGATCATCGCGAAATGGTACTGCCGGTTCTTACCCTGCAACGCCATCGCCATCTTGGCCTTTTTGATGGGGATCCCCCCGGCCTTGAACAGCGGAAACGCGGAGATCACGTCGTACAGCGGCGTCATGCGAAATGAGGAGTCCGCCTCAATAAACAGGCTGAAATTCTTACCGTGGCCATCAATAGCGGCCAGCATCCAGAACAGGATCTGCGTCTTAAAGAACATCTCGCGATCCTGTCCCGCCAGGCGCGAACCAAGCAGCAGCTTCATGGCGTCGGCGATCCCGGGCCCACCATGCGACTCATATTTCAGCGCCGGTGAGACGCCCAGGGCCTGACAAAAATCCTCCTGCGGCAGACGCATCAGCCAGCCGCTACGGCCCCAGCGCCGATCGAAACGCTCGATAATCAGCACTTTTTTGCCGCCAAACCGCGCCATTTCGGCATGCGCAACGGGGAAACCAAAGGCTTTTGCGATGCGCAGGCACAGCCATTCGTTCTCGCAGCTTTCGCTCAGGTCGATGTTGTTCTGCTCAATTCTGCCGATCGGCAACTTGAAAATATGGCTGGTTGGGGTACTCCCCTGGGGCCGCTGCCAGCGATCCTGATACCACAGCAGCGCCGTTTTCTCCTGCGCCCCGGCCAGCGAAATGCGGAAATCGGCCTCCTCCTCTGTCATCCCCAGCGGTGCCATCTGATACCCGTCGAGAAGCGCGGCAATCTGCTCATCATCCAGTGGTTCAGCCACCATATCCATTACCGGGGGGATCTCCTGCCCGGGCGGATAGAGCTGAATAGCGCCGACGCAGTCCCGCCCGACGCTGGCAAGCAGATCAAAGGGATGGGCGGTCTCAACCTGGAAACGGGCCTGCATCCGGGCAATGATCGCCTCGGAGTCAGGCAGCAGGTTGCTGAAAAAATTAAAGACCTGCGCGCCTTTGATCCTGCCGTGCTGCAGCGGCAGTGAGAGGGAAATTCCGCGTGAACCGGGCTCTGCCAGCCACTCCGGGGCATACTGAAATGACATCGCCCCGCTGCCGTCGCGATGCAGCGTACCTACCACGTCGCCATTCATCGCGACAGTCAGACGTTGTGCGCGCACCCTTACCACTCCTTCGTCCAGGCGTTGTTATCCGGAAGCGAAGCACCGCGTTTCACCACGTGCAGCTCCAGATCCAGCGCCGCGAGAATTTTGAACAAGGTTTCCAGCTTGGTTGAGCCCGGTTTGTTCTCGAAATCCGATACGGTGGTTTGTTTGATGCCAACCTGTTCAGCCGTCGCCGTTTGGGTTAACTTATTGACCTTACGCTGATCCCGGACGGCCTGTGCCAGAGCGTCTGCTGATGTCACTTTCATGATTATCCCCCATAGCGAATATTTTGAGAAAATCCCCTGTAGGGGATAAAATGAGAATAACCCCTTCAGGGGATAAGTGCAATTTATCCCCTGAAAAGGATACGTGCCCGCTCCCGCCCTGTTGTTCTGCCAGACTCTGTTAATGAGCACCATGCTGAGGTATAGATTTAAAAGAGTTATATTGTATGTTGTAACTACAAGTATAGCTTATATTGGTGCTATTTATTTATTGTGCTTTAAAGGTGCTTGCTTTTATATTTCCTCGAAATTAGAACCCACCAATAATAATTAACCATAAAGGCTTACTTGCCGGCTCGTTAATTTAGATGTGTAAAACACGTGGTGACGGAAAACTAACGTACCGGCATCAGGCACTTTACACGGACAATAAAAAATAATGTCGCTTAACCGAAGCGTGAAATGTAAAAAAAGCATCGCTATCCACCAATGATTTTAATCATCTTTTTAGAAACCGAAACCGACGCCCCATTAAAAGACCCCGCTGTTCATCCGCGTTCCCGTCTATGATTTAAAGATAAGAGAGCGGTAAAGCTGGTTCGCACTTATTTCTGCAAGGGATGTTGAAAAAAACCTGGTACTTCCGGGTGGTTTTTTTTTGACTCTGTTTCGCGTTTAATCAAATAAGTGGAGGGGATAAATATGCCTGGACTTGAAGTAAAACGTAGTGAGGTTCTTATTATTCTGCCGAGTATTGAACCCTGAAAGGGATAATTAATTTTCCCATTTAAATACCATGCCGGTTTGTTTTTTATTGATTTGCACTATCCATATGGGAGCAGTGAGATGCCTATTTTTCACTCATTCTGGCAGGCGGGGTTTGAGGGTGCGGATTTTGTTACACGGCAAGGTCATGCACTATCCATGGATCATGCAACGGGCCATGACAGCAAGCATCACGATGATTACAGGGCACTTAGCACTTTTAATATCGCCACGGTCAGGGAGAGCGTTGGCTGGCGACAGACTGATAAATCAGGCGGTTACGACTTTAGCGCTGTGACCGCAAAAATGGTGTCGGCCAAGGAGAACGGTATCCAGATTTGCTGGACGATTTGCCATTACGGCTGGCCGGACGATGTCGATTTTTTCTCAGATGAATTTGTGGCGCGTTTCGCCCGGCTGTGCGGCGCGCTGGCCGCCTTTTTGCGCCCCTGGTATCAGGAGCCGCCGGTCTATTCCCCGGTCAACGAAATCTCCTTCACCGCCTGGGGTATTGCCGTGGGCCTGTTTCCTGCCGCCCTTCCTGAAGAGATGAACGGTATACAAATCAAACGGCAACTGGTTCGCGCCACCCTGGCTGCCTGCGATGCCATCTGGGCGGCCGATCCCCGGGCGAGAATTTTGCACTGCGACCCAATTGTTCATCTGATTTCTCCCGACGACGACCCCACGACCGAAGATGAAACCGAGGCACTGCGTACCGCGCAGTTCCAGGCGTGGGACATGTTAGCGGGACGGCATGAGCCGGAACTGGGTGGCCACCCGCGTTATCTGGATCTAATCGGGGCCAATTATTACCACGACAACCAGTGGATAACGGGAAACAACCAGCGCCTTCCCTGGCATCTTGGCGATCGCCGCCGACGACGATTACACGAGATGTTGCAGGAACTTTATGAACGCTATCACCGCCCTATTCTGCTTGCCGAAACAAGCCATGTTGGCAGTGGACGTGGAGCCTGGATTAACGACGTCGCCTCTGAGGTGGCTCAGGCTCAGCTGGCGGGCGTTGAGCTCTCCGGAATTTGTCTTTACCCCATTATTGACCGCCCCGACTGGGAAAATAATGCCGTCTGGCATCACTGCGGTTTATGGGACATCTCCCCGGATAAAGAGCGACATCTTAATACCGTTTATGCACGCGCGCTTAAGCAAACCCAGTCCCGGCTGGAATATTTTCAACAGCCATCAGGCGCCTTTACCTGCAACGGCACAGAGGTATCAGATATGAAAAAAATCTATGTGTTTAGTCACCTGCGCTGGGACTTTGTCTTTCAGCGTCCACAGCATCTGATGACACGTCTTGCCCAGCACTATCACATCGTCTTTATCGAAGAGCCGCTGTATTCAGCGGACAAACCTGAGCTGAAGCTCTCCCGGCCCGCACCGAACGTCACCGTTGTTCAGCCGCACACCCCGTCAACGACGCCAGGATTCCATGACGAGCAGATTGCTTTTCTGGAAACGCTTCTTACAGAGCTTCGGGAGCCGGATGAAACCCCGGTGGTCTGGTTCTACACACCGATGGCGCTTCCGCTGCTGAAGGTATTTACCCCGGCGATCGTGATTTACGACTGCATGGATGAGCTTGCCGCCTTTGAGAAAGCCCCCCGCCAGCTTTTGCAACGTGAGTCAGCCCTCCTGACCCGGGCGGATATTGTCTTTACCGGCGGCCCAAGCCTGTATGAGGCAAGAAAAGGACGTCACCCGAACATTCACTGTTTTGCCAGTAGCGTCGATGCGGTCCATTTTGAACAGGCGCTGGATCGCGGGAATCATCACCCGCTGCAGGACGACATTCCGCATCCGCGGTTGGGGTATTACGGGGTCATTGATGAACGGATGGATTTATCACTGATTGCCGCTCTGGCGGATTCGCATCCGCAGTGGCAAATCGTAATGGTCGGCCCGGTGGTGAAGATTGACCCCGCCACCCTGCCCAGACGTAGCAACATCCATTATCCCGGCATGCAGCCGTATCAGGCGCTGCCCCAGTTCCTTGCCGGTTGGGATGTGTGCCTGATGCCGTTCGCGCTGAACGAATCCACGCGTTTTATTAGCCCGACGAAAGTGCTCGAGTACATGGCCGCGCAGCTTCCGGTGGTGAGCACCGCCATTGCCGATGTCGAAAAACCCTATAGCCACGTGGTAGCCGTCGCTCACGACCAGGCTAAATTTATCGCCGCCTGTGAACAGGCGCTGGCGCTGCCGGAAGAGACCCGAAAAGTGCAGCAGCAGATGATGCAGCGTATTATCGCCAGCACCTCCTGGGATAAAACCGTGCAGAGCATGCACGAGCTGATTGAGCGCGCATTTTCACACTATCTTGATGCCTCCGCTGCGACGGTCAACGCAGCGGATAGCAACCCTGAGGAGGCCACTTCCGAGCCGGTTTTACGCCTGATCCCAGCGAAACAGGCCCATACGGAAACCGAAAAGTGTTTGATTCTCGGGGCCGGACCCACCGGTCTGAGCGCGGCCTATCACTATGGCGAAGGGGCAACGCTGCTTGAGCGCAATAGCACGGTTGGAGGGCTCTGCCGCTCGATTCAGGACAAAGGTTTTACCTTCGACTATGCGGGCCACATTATGTTTTCCGCGGACGAAGAGGTGCTGGCGCTGTACAAGACGTTACTGGGGGATAATATCCACTGGCAGATCCGCGAAGCCTGGGTCTATACCGACGGCGTCTATACCCGCTACCCCTTCCAGGGATCGCTTTACGGTCTGCCGGCCACGGTTGTCAAAGAGTGCATTCTGGGGGCCATCGAGGCGCGCTACGGAACTGGTTCTGACGTACAGAGCATGACGAACTGCGCAGAGAAAACCGGTCAGGGCAAACATCACCACGACTGCTGTGCCGATGGCGCGGTGCCGGACTACATCAGCGCCGACCCGGCAGAAAAGGCCCCTCGCAAAGGCAGCTTTGAAGCCTTCATCTATGAGACATGGGGCAAGGGGATCGCCCGGCATTTTGCTATTCCTTATAACAAAAAGCTCTGGACGGTACCGCTGTCCGAAATGGAGACATCCTGGCTGGGTGGTCGCGTCCCCCTGCCCGACCTGGAGCAGATTATCGAGGGCGCCCTGAACGAGACCGCGAAGCCGATGGGTCAAATGCCCGCTTCGGTTATCCGCTACAGGGTGGTTTCCAGGCGCTGATGAACGGGTTCCTGCCGCACATCAAAGGACGGATCGAGACCGGGGCTGAAGTCAGTAAAATCTACGCCAATCAGCATATTGTTGCCCTCGCAGATGGACGTCAGTATCGCTACGAACGGATGATCAGCACCCTGGTGCTGCCGGAACTGATTCGCCTGATGGGGGATGAAGTGCCGCCAGAAGTCCGTAAGGCAGCGAAAGGCCTGCGCCACGTCTCGGTTCGCTGCGTCAATCTGGGGATTGGCCGCGACAATCTTACCGACAAACACTGGATCTACTACGCCGGTAAGACGGTATTCCACCGCATTTTTGTTCAGGGCAACGCCAGTCCCTTCTGCAGTCCACCCGGCAGCTGCGGCCTGACCTGCGAAATCAGTTACTCTCCGGATAAACCGCTGCCGGTCGATGGCCAGGCGCTGATCGACCGCTGCATTAAGGAGTGCATCGAATCCGGCATCATTTCGGCCGAGGATGAGATTATCACCGCCAACCAAATTGATATCCCTTACGCCTACGTGATTTACGATCAGAGCAGGAAGGAGAACGTAGAAACGATCCGCAAATGGCTGTTGCTGCATGGCATCACCCTGGCCGGACGTTACAGCGAATGGGAATACTACAATTCGGACCATGCGTTTATCGCCGGGAAAGCGGCCGTTGAGAAAGTCAGGGGATCGGCTTACCGGCATTCTGTTTCCTGACGGTAAGATCATTCACCTGTTCAGCCGTCGCCGTTTGCGCTAACGTATTGGTCCTACGTCGGTCGCAAACGGCCCCGCTTTTCTGCTAAGCGATAGCAAACGGGCACAATGTTAAGGTGCTATAGCGTAATTATAGTATTGTATGTTGTAACTAATTAGCGTTGCACGACTCCCGCCGATCGGTTATGAGACCACCAGCCTGCTGAAGGCGTGCAACGATGTGATGTAATAACCGTTAAGAATTGACTTACCCCCGAATAGAACCAAAATAAATGTTCCCGGCGACACACTGTAGAAATGGAGTCTATCATCGCCTGCTCACGTCATTCTCAGCTTGCTACCCACCTTAAACGCTCCGGCGCGCTGATCGCCTGGGCGTTATTACTGGTCAGTTGCAGCTCTACCCCACCCAAATCACTGGTCACCCCGCTGCCGCCGGTGGCGAAACATCCGCTGCCGGATAAAAGTACGCGCCATGAACCGGTGCGCGGCGTCTGGCTGACGACCGTCTCTCGTCTCGACTGGCCGCCGCTGGAGTCGGTGAACGGTCGCCCTGCCGCATCGCGGATCGCGATGCAGCAAAAGGCGCTGACCGATAAGCTGGATAACCTGAAAAGTCTCGGGATTAACACCGTGTTTTTCCAGGTCAAACCGGACGGCACGGCGTTATGGCCATCAAAGATTTTGCCATGGTCGGATATGCTGACCGGCAAAATCGGGGAAGATCCGGGCTACGACCCGCTGCAGTTTATGCTCAATGAAGCGCACAAGCGTGGGATGAAGGTCCATGCCTGGTTTAACCCTTACCGCGTCTCGACCAACACTAAACCCGGCACGGTCGCGGAGCTGAACCGCACCCTGTCGCTCAACCCGCCGAGCGTATTTGTTCTGCATCGGGAGTGGATCCGCACCGCAGGCGATCGTTATGTTCTCGACCCTGGTATTCCGGAGGCCCGGGATTGGATCACCAGCATCGTGGCCGAAGTGGTATCACGCTACCCGGTGGACGGCGTACAGTTTGATGACTACTTCTATGCGGAATCCCCGAGCTCAACGCTTAACGATAACCAGACATACCGTCGGTATGGGCAGAGTTTTGACTCGAAAGCTGACTGGCGACGTGATAATACCCAGCAGTTGATTACCCAGGTGTCGCGGACCATTAAGCAGATCAACCCCAACGTTGAGTTTGGCGTGAGTCCTGCAGGAGTATGGCGTAACCGCTCTCACGATCCGTCAGGGTCCGACACAAGGGGCGCCGCAGCCTACGACGAGTCTTTTGCCGATACCCGACGCTGGGTGCAGCAGGGTCTGCTGGACTACATCGCCCCGCAGATCTACTGGCCGTTTTCCCGCGATGCGGCGCGCTATGACGTGCTGGCAAAATGGTGGGCTGGCGTGGTGAAACCAACCCATACCCGCCTCTATATTGGTGTCGCGTTGTATAAGGTGGGCGAACCGTCGAGCAAAGAGCCTGACTGGACGGTACAAGGCGGCGTGCCTGAGCTGAAAAAGCAGCTGGATCTTAACGAATCCGAGCCGCAGATCGACGGCACTATCCTGTTCCGAGAGAACAACCTGAATCAGCCTCAAGCGCAGGAGGCGGTGCGGTATCTGCGAACCCGCTGGGGGTCGTAGTTAATGCCCTGCGCGTTCAGGAATAACATGCCGGGCGCTTATTTACCCCTTCACAGGCAAAACAGTACATTCGGTGACGGGACCGTAATCATATCCCTGAATCGTGAAGTTCGGGAAATCAGTCACCGTCACCATGCTGTCAGATTGATAACTTGCGGGTCCATTGCGGAGCTGGTCTTCATTAGTGCGGGCTAACTCCGCTGAACTGGGGCTGGTCACGCTGACGCTATCGGGATCGATTTTATGCGTCTGTCCCGTTTCGTCCGTAATGACGCTGAGTTTATAGCGTTGGGTGAGCACAGAGGTGGTTGTGCCATTGGGGATAAAGGTTGTGATGACCTGATATAGCCGGGTGTCACCCTGATTAGCGATCACTGTCATGCTGTTTTTATAATCCACGGTGACGGAATTCTGATCGGCGGCAATATTCAGCGGAACATGACAAATAACCTGAGTACTGGGATTTTGTACGGCATTTAAGCGCAATATCTCTTCATGCGAGGCCGCGAGACCAACAGTTGGGGCCAGGAGAAGTGAGATAACAGCGTACGTTCTGAACATCTTTATATTTGCCTTACTAATAATTTCCGTCAAATTTACCTTTCCGGTTTGATCATTGAAAGAAGCCATTGATTCACCTGGCCAAAACCGCAGTAAAGGGGCATACAGCCCCTTCCTTCAACCAAGTGCGCTTGCCCGGCCTACGGGTGGTTTTCCGGGGCAATAGTGCGCGAAGTCACCTGAGAACCACTCTCGAGCCGTCTGATAGCCGGCACCAGGCAGGCCCCTGCCGTGGCGATCACTACCGCAACGGCGGATACCAACAGCACGTTACTGGTGCCGTACTGGATCGCCAGCGGGCCAGCGATAAGCTCACCGACGGGAATGGCCACAAACGACCCCACCGCATCATAGGCATAGACACGCGCCAGCTTTTCCGGGGGAATGTGGGTTTGCAGCGACTGGGCCCAGGCCACGCCAAACAGACCAAAGGTAACGCCAGCCATAAAGAATGCGGCAATAAGCCAGGATGTTGAGGCAAGCTGGCTGAGCATGAAGATGGGTAAGGCGCAGAATGACATCAGCATGACCCCAATAAAGAGGTCGCGACGCGGACGCCAGCGCAGGGCGAGAGATGAGCCGACGATCAGGCCCACGCTCTGGGACGCAATAATCATCCCCCAGTGCGCCCGCCCAAAAGAGGCATCCGCAATCACCGGCCCGAGCACCATCATCACGCCACTGAAGGCGGCGTTAATAATGGTGAACTGAACAACGATAGCCCATACCCAGGCCCGGCTGGCGAACTCTTTCCATCCCTCTTTCAGGTCCTGCAGGATATTGCTTTGCGGTGTCCCGGCATCCAGTCGCGTCACCCGGATCAAAGAGTAGAGCGGCGCGGCGGCGGCAAAGCCCAGCGCATCAATGGCCAGCCCCCAGCCCGGGCCGACGTAGCTGATAAGAATGCCCCCCAGCGACGCGCCGATCACCGTTCCACCGTAAATACCGGCCTGCAGAAAGGCGTTAGCCTCACGCAATTTCTGCGCGGGAACCGTCTGAGGGATCAGCGCCGACGAAGCCGGCAAGGCGATCCCGGCGGCGGCGCCATTGAGCGCCCCCAGTAAGGCCAGCCCGAACACCGTGGCGGAGCCGTCCAGTACCGACCAGGCCACCATCGCCTGCGAACCAGCTGCCACCAGCGAAGACGAAACTAACACCAGGCTGCGGGAATAGCGGTCCGCCAGTACACCGCCCAGCAGCAGGAACAGCACGTTGAAGACTGACCGGGACGCGACAACGATACCTAAATCAGAGACCGATCCCCCAATATCCAGGACCGCAAAAGCCAGCGCGATGGGGGCAATGCCATTGCCCAGCACGGTGAGGAAGCGGGCGGCAAACAGATTGCGGAAAGCGGAGAAGTGAAAGGCACAACGGTTTTTATGATCTGTTTTCATCGGGTCAATAGCTGCGGAATCGGGAGAGAGAGTATATAGGAACGGCGTTTCAAAAACATCCTGGGCGGTTAAACCCTCACATGATGGCTGGTCAACACACTATTCACGTAACGGTGGATCATCAGACCCGGCGCATCCTCAGCGGGAGGAACCCAATCGGTACCAAACCAGACCGGATTGGCCGGACACACGGAGGCACAAATATGTGCCGGAATGCCCGCAAACATTCCTGCTATTGGTCTGTGTACGTGCCCTGAAGCAATGGCAAGCGGTCTGGTCACAGCGCTGCTGATGATATCTTCCAGACGATCAATTCCCCTGCAGAGGGCCTGATCCAGGGGCGGTATTCCGGAGGCAAAAAGATGATGATGCAGGAACAGTATCGATGGCAAAGCGTCGGCCCGGTTTAGCTGGATCTCCAGCCAGCCAGAATGGTCCGTCAGAGAACCGTGCTCATGCCCTTCCACCGTTGAATCAAGCCCAATCAGACGCAGACCATCAACCTTATAAACGGCATGCAGCGCGCCGTCGCAGGCATCCTTCGCCCAGGCGTCCTCTCCCCATACCGAACGCATCAGACGACGATCGTCTGAGTTACCCGGCAGTATTACGGAAGGATAAGGCATCTCACCCAGACGGGCAGCGATCTGTTGATACCCCTCAAGCCAGCCGTCGTCGGTCAAATCCCCGGAAAGCACCAGCACGTCAGGCTGGAGTGGTGCCAGCCACCCGAGTACCCGGTCAAAGCGGGCCAGATGATCGTTGTCGGGAGCGGCGTGAATATCTGAAACCTGGGCTATCAACATCGCGTTTTCCTTAGGATCGGGAGCCCGTTAAGGCGCTTGCTGGCCCCCTGCTTTTCTTGTAACCTTCCCCGCTTTCCGCCCCTTTCCAGATAATAAAAGGATGCCTGTGACAGCTCACCCTTCGAAAGATCCTTTGCATGGCGTCACGCTTGAGATGCAGATCAATGCCCTGGTGGCGCGTTACGGCTGGGTGCAGCTGGGAAAGCTGATTAAAATCAACTGTTTTAACAGCGATCCCAGCGTCAAATCCAGCCTCAAGTTTTTGCGCCGTACCCCGTGGGCCCGCGCCGAAGTCGAAGCCCTCTATCTGGACTCGCTGGAGGATCCCGCGCCGACTGACGCTGAATCCACCAGCCCGTGGGACAGAGCGCGGGCCAATAAGTAACGCCCCGCGTTATGGCCGCCGTAACAGCACGATACTGCGGCCTGGCAGCGGAAAATCAGTATCCGGGCTCACCGACTGCCCCAGGTCCTCATCCCCTGCCGTACTCAGCTCCAGCACCCAGCCCGCTTCACCGCATTCCGGGATACGGAACGGTACCTCCCCTTCGTACGGATTGATTAACAGCAGCACCTCTTGCCAGATCCCCTTTTGCCCATGCAGATCGGGCCGGGTGAGATAGAGCCCAAGCGTAGTCCCCTCGTCCCAGTGCTCTGGCAGCTGCGGCCCGCCGCCGGCATTGAACCATGTGATCTCCATCCCGTCACGCCAGCTCTCGCGGCGTAGCAGCGGCTGACTGGTGCGCAACTCGATAAGATGACGGGTAAATTTGCGCAGCGCATCGGCGGTTTCCGGGAGATTTTCCCAGTGCACCCAGCTGATCTCGCTGTCCTGGCAGTAGCCGTTGTTATTACCCAACTGGCTGCGGCCAAACTCATCCCCGGCCAGCAGCATCGGCGTGCCGTGGGAGAAGAGTAGCGTGGTCAGGAGGTTACGTTTCTGCTGTTCGCGAATCGCATTGATCTGCTCGTCATCGGTCGGACCTTCAGCGCCATAATTCGATGACCGGTTATCATTGTGGCCGTCGTTGTTATCCTCGCCGTTCGCCTCGTTGTGCTTCTCATTGAAGGAGACCAGGTCGTTGAGGGTGAAACCGTCGTGGGCGGTAATGAAGTTGATGCTCGCCCACGGGCGACGCCCGCGCTGGTCATACAGATCCCCGGAGCCGAGCAGACGCGCGGCAAAATCTGACGACACGTTATCCCCGCGCCAGTACTCCCGCACGGTATCGCGATACTTATCATTCCACTCGCCCCAGCCCGGCGGGAAGCCCCCTACCTGATAGCCACCAGGGCCAATGTCCCAGGGTTCGCCAATCAGTTTCAGCTTTGAGAGGGTCGGATCCTGCATCATGGCATCGAAGAAGCCGCCGCGCTGGTCAAACCCTTCCGGCTCGCGCCCGAGAATGGTGCCAAGGTCAAAGCGGAAGCCGTCGATATGCATCGATTCCGCCCAGTAGCGCAGGGAGTCCATCACCATCTGCAGCACACGCGGGTGCGAGGTATTCACCGTATTGCCGGTGCCGGTATCGTTCACGTAGTAGCGATGCTGCCCGGCTATAGTGCGGTAATAAGAGAAGTTGTCGATCCCCTTGAACGACAGTGTCGGGCCTAACTCGTTGCCCTCGGCGGTGTGGTTATAAACCACGTCGAGGATCACCTCGATACCGGCATCATGGAAAGCGCGCACCATATCGCGGAAGCCCTGAATACCGTTCGGGCCGCCGTAGCGCGACGCCGGGGAGAAGAAGTTGAGGGTGTTATAGCCCCAGAAGTTTTTCAGTCCCCGCTCAAGCAGATGCTGGTCGTCCGGGAACGCGTGCACCGGTAGCAGCTCAACGGAAGTGACACCCAGGCTTTTGATGTAGTCCACCGTGGCTTTATGCCCCATCCCCTCAAAGGTGCCGCGCAGTTCAGGCGGGATCGCCGGGTTGAGCTGGGTAAAGCCCTTCACGTGGGTTTCATACAGAATGGTGCTGGACCACGGCACCGCCGGGCGATGCGGATCCTGCCCGTCAAACACCCGCGGGTCGATGACCCGACATTTCGGGGTATAGGGCGCGCTGTCCCGGGTATCAAAGCTGAGATCGAGCTCTTCATGCCCCAGCTCATAGCCAAAATGGGAAGGGTTCCAGATAAGCTCCCCGGTCAGCGCCCTTGCATAGGGGTCAATCAGCAGCTTATGCGGATTGAAACGGTGCCCGTTTTCCGGATCGTAAGGACCATACACACGATAGCCGTACAGCGCCCCCGGTTTCAGATCCGGGACGTAGCCATGCCAGACTTCATCGGTGTACTCCGGTAACTCCAGACGGGCAATTTCAGATTTACCACTCGGGTCAAACAGACACAGCTCAACGCGTTCGGCGCAGGCCGAAAAGAGGGCAAAATTTACCCCTTTGTCATCGTAATTCGCCCCAAGGGGATAACTCTGCCCCGGCTGAATTTCATAAATTTTGTCATATGCCATAACGTCTTTCCCTCGAACAGTAATAATCATTAGCCGCAGGCAAGTAACACCCGCCAGCAATCCTGTGCATCACTCAATTGCAGGCTTTCGCCCAACGTCAGGGTTTCACCGCTGAAACAGTCCCGGTAGCTGCGTCCGGCAAGCTCGGGAGGAAGCACCACCTCTGTCGCTCCCCACAGGGCCGCTCCGGTTACCGGAAACGCCTGGGCGGCATTCGCCAGAGCCAGCCGCGGTGCCACTACGATCAACACGTCGTCGTCATCAACGCGGGCGTAGGCAATCGCCTTATCCGCCCGTTCGCCACGGGTCAGGAGCGCCATATAGCTACCCAAACGGAACAGCGCCGGTTTGCGCTGGCGCAGATGCAGCAGCGTGCGGGTAACGGACAGCTTCAGCTGCCCATCCAGCCAGCTTGTTTCGCGTATAGCAATCTGCCGATCCGCCGTTGCCATCTGCTGGCGGAGCTGATCGAAATCGGGCTCGCGGCGGTTATCCGGATCGACGAGGCTGAAGTTGAGCCCCTCACTGCCCTGATAGACATCCGGCACGCCCGGAGCGGTGAGTTTAATCACCGTCTGGCTCAGACTGTTGACCAGCCCGGCGCGAATGAACGGCCGCAGCGAGGAGGTAAAGTCTTGCAAGAAATCCTGATTGTCCGGGGACAGCAGATGGCGGGCGTACTCCAGCACCACCGTCTCATAGGCTTCGTTGCTGTCCACCCAGTCGGTGCGCAGCTTGGCCTCGCGCAGCGCCTTCTCCACAAAGGCGAGGAAACGCGCTTCCAGTGCCTTCAGCCCCGCTACATCCTGCGTATCCAGCTCCGGCGGCCAGACCCCCGCCAGCGCCTGATAGAGCATCCAGGTATCGGCGGCGCGCGGTGCTGTACCGTCATTCAGGAAGCGGACATGAGTCTGGTTCAGCTGCTGCCAGCGGGTCACGCACTCGGCCCAGACCTCCGGCGCTTCGGTCAGGGAATAGAGCCGGGCGCGGGCGTCCTCCCCGCGCTTGGTGTCGTGGGTTGAGGTGCCGGAGAGCGCGTCCGGCTGACGATCCCGCCGTGCGGCCATCTCGGTGTGGAAACGCGTCAGCGAGAAGGCGCGCGGTACCGGTTCGGCTCCCACCTCGTTGAGGGCCAGATCCATGTGCTGACGGAAGAACAGCGTGTCCTCCACCGATTTCGCCATCAGCGGCCCGGTCAGCTGCTGGAAACGGGTACGGAAATTCGTGGCGGTATCACGCGCCTCCGCAGAGAGCTCGCCGGTCAGAATGCGCATCAGCAGTGCAATGGCGTCGGGATCGGCCTCAATCGTCGCCACGACGTTGTTCAGCAGCCGGATATCCGCGGCAGACATCCCCTGTGCCGTGCCGTAAGTACGGTATACCGGGAAAGCCACCAGCAGCTCGCGCAGCGCCAGCCGCAGAGGTTCCTCTTCCAGGTTTACGCCTTCGGTCCGGGCAAGATTTGCCGCCAGCTTCAGCAACGTGGAAAACTCCCCGGCGAAGTTTCGGTCCACCATCAGCAGGCGGGCGTCGCGCAGTTCGGCATCCATATCCACCGGGCGGCCCATGACCCTGTCATAGGCCTGGCGCAGACCGTCGATTTTGTCATCGTCAATCAGCACTTCCGACAGCGAAGCGATAAATTCATAGCCAGTGGTACCGGAGATCGGCCAGTCTTTGGGCAGGTTCTCGCCTTTACTGAGGATCTTCTCCACCGTGATATAGCAGTCGGGCCCCGCCTCCTGCCGCAGACGTTGCAGGTAGCCACGCGGGTCGGCAAGGCCGTCCACGTGATCGATTCGCAGCCCGTCCACCGCCCCCGAACGCACCAGCTCAAGGATCAGCCTGTGGCTGTCATCAAATACCGCATCGTCCTCAACCCGCACGCCCACCAGACCGGTGATCTCGAAGAAGCGTCGCCAGGAGAGATCGCGCGGAGCATCGCGCCAGCTGGTGAGCCGCCACGGCTGTTGGTCGTGCAGCTTCGTAATGGCTGCCGGATCGCGAAGGCTAAGCACCTCCTCTTCCCGCCCTTCCCAGCTCTCGGGGGTCAGCGGGTAGAAGGTGTCGAAATAAGCCAGCGCCGGTTTACCGGTTTCGGGGTCACGCCGGACGCTAATTTCGCCGTTGGCCAGCACGACATCAAAATCATCCCCCAGAAACGGCAGCGTCAGCCGCCGGGACCAGTCGATATCAAAATGCCGGGCGTAGCGGCTCTTCTCCCCATGCTCAATCACATCCCGCCACCAGCCATTTTCCAGCGAGGTGGACATGTGGTTCGGCACAATATCGAGGATCAACCCCAGTCCGGCTGCCTTCAGGGCGCTGACCATCCGATCAAATCCGGCGCGGCCGCCGAGAGACGGGTCAATCTCGTTAGCATCGGTGACGTCATAACCGTGCGTCGAATCCCGGGCGGCGGTGAAAACTGGAGAAGCATACAGATGGCTGATACCGAGCTGTTGCAGATACGGCACCAGACTGGCGGCACGATCGAAGGTCATGCCATTGCGAAACTGAATACGCCAGGTCGCTGTGGGGATCATCAGGTTGGTTCTCCTTGTGCAAAACGTACAATAACGGTGTTCGCGAGCAGCTCCGTGCGGCCTTCCGGCCAGGCAAACAGCGTTTCACCTGCGATATCGGGCATCACCTGAGGCTGGTCACCCGTATTAAATGCCAGCGACAACGTGCCCTGTGTAAATGCCCAGCTCACCACCACGCAGCCCGGCGCGGTTTTCAGCACCCGGCCGGTACCGCCCTGTGCGCCGGCCAGCAGCGGGACAATCGCCCGCTGGCGCAGCTGCAACAGCTGCTGGGTAAAGCGCAGCCAGTTCTGACCATCAGGCTGATTGAGTTTGTCCCAGTTCAGTTTCGAACGGGCAAAGGTCTCCGGCGCGTTGGGATCCGGCACCGTCTCGTCATGATCGCTGAACTCCTTCGCGCGCCCTTCCCGCACCGCGCGGGCCAGATCGCCGTGGAAATCGGTAAAGAACAGGAACGGCTGGGTTTCACCGAACTCCTCGCCCATAAACATTAGGGGGATGTGCGGCGAGAGCAGCAGTGCGGCCATCAGCACCCGCGTGCGCGCCTCCCCAATCAGGCTCAACAGGCGATCGCCCTGAGCACGATTACCGACCTGATCGTGATTCTGGATGAAATCGACGAAGGCAGTTGGCGGTTGAGCGATACTGCTCACTCCCCGGGGCTTGCCGGTCTGAGGGGAACGTTCCCCCTGATAAGAAAAGCCTTCAGCCAGCGCCCTTGCCACCCACTGCTCTGGTTTTTCAGCAAAATCCTGGTACCAGGCGTGGGTTTCCCCGCTGGCCATCACGTGGACGGCATTGTGCAGGTCATCATTCCACTCCCCGGTGAACAGCGGCACGCTGCCGTCGTCCTCTCGCGGATGGAGAAACACCACGTTGCGGCTGTCTTCGGTAGTGAGATGCACCGGCCGGTCGGTAATGGCGGCGCGGATGCGGGTGGCGATCTCAATCAACACGTGGGTGTCGGAGGAGTCTTCAATCTGATCGATAGCGTCAAAGCGCAGGCCGTCGAAGTGGAACTCCGTCAGCCAGTACAGCGGCGCCTCGACAATAAACTGACGCACCGGGGCGAGGTCATAGGCAATGCCGTTCCCCCACGGGGTCATGCGTTCCGGATGGAAAAAGTCCGGGGCCAGTTTCGGTAGATAGTTACCCTCCGGGCCAAAATGGTTAAGGACGATATCCAGCACCACCGACAGCCCCAGCCCATGGGCAGTATCGACAAAGGCTTTCAGCTCGTCCGGCGTGCCGTAGGCGCTGTGCGGGGCATACAGCAGAACCCCGTCGTAGCCCCAGCCGCGATTGCCCCCGGCCTGGGAGACCGGCATCAGCTCAATCATGGTAATGCCGAGCGAGGCCAGATACGGCAGTTTGTCGGCGGCCGCGCGGAAGGTGCCCTCGGGGGTAAAGGTCCCGATATGGAGCTCATAGACCACGCTCTCTTCCCAGGGCCGGCCCTGCCAGTGGGTGTTGCGCCAGACATAGCGGTGAGGATCGCACACCAGCGACGGGCCGTTAACGTCCCCTTGCTGAGCGCGTGAAGCCGGATCGGGCACCGTTGTGCCGTCAGGCAGGATAAAGCTGTACGCTGAACCGGGGGCAACGTTGTTGACCGTCAGTTCAAATCCGCCGTCGCCGGTCGGGTTCATCGGCAGTGTTTCGTCGTTCAGGCGCAGGGAAATTTGCTGCTGACCGCTGGCCCACAGATGAAAGCGAACGCTGTTCGCATCGCTATATTCACAACCCCAATACCTAATAGATTTAGCAGTCATTCCACCACCTCGTTTGACCCATGATCCTCGGGTTGCCCGGCGTTTATCGCTAAGCAGAGGGAAAAAGAGAAAATGCGCTGGTGTTAAACCGCGCATGAACATCAAGCATAGACCAGGAAATTAATGTGAGATGGGTCACTGCGAAGGGTACGGTGGGTATTGCCGGGAGGCGGCTGCGCCTTACCCGGCCTACGAACTGCGCGTTATGCCGATTCCGGCAGTCTGAAGCTGGCGATGCTCTGGGTCAGGTGTTTCGCCTGCTCTTCCAGCGAGGCGGCCGCGGCGGCGGACTCCTGCACCAGGGCGGCGTTTTGCTGGGTCACACCGTCCATCTCGGTCACCGCCTGGCCGACCTGGCCGATGCCGCGGCTCTGCTCTTCCGACGCCACCGAGATCTGCTCCATCAGCGCATTCACTTTATTGACCGAACTGATGATGGCATGAATCACCTCTCCGGAACGATTCACCAGCTGCGAACCGTTTTTGACGCTGGAGACCGACTGGGCAATCAGGTTTTCAATGTCCTTCGCCGCCACGGCGCTCTTCTGCGCCAGGGTACGCACTTCAGTCGCCACCACCGCAAAACCGCGGCCCTGGGTGCCGGCACGAGCGGCTTCAACCGCGGCGTTCAGGGCCAGGATATTGGTCTGGAAGGCGATGCTGTTGATCACGCTGGTGATATCTTCGATACGCTGGGAGTTGGCGGCGATGGTGTTCATGGTCTCGATCACCTCGCGGGTTACCGCCTCCCCGGTGCGGGCATTGTTCACCGCATCCTGCACCAGCTTACCGGCCTGATGCACATTGTCGGTGTTATTGGCGACCGTGGCGCTCAGCTGTTCCATGCTGGCGGCTGTTTCCGTCAGGGCTGACGCCTGCTGCTCGGTACGTGACGCGAGGTCGATGTTGCCGGAGGCGATCTCCTGCGAGGCGTAATTAACGGTACGGCAGGCTTCACGCACCTGGGAGATGGTATCCAGCAGGGCCAGACGCATCTGCTCCATCGAGCCCATCAGCAGATCGATTTCATTGTTCGAGCCCGCCTTCTGCGGTACGGCTTCCGTCAGCTGACCGGCGGCGATCTGGCTGCAGTGTTCCCGGGCCAGGTTAATCGGGGCAAAAACAAAGCGCTTCATCAGAACGCTCACCCCAATAATCACCACCACAAACAGCGCGGCAAAGGCGGCAATAATGGTTAACCCAGAGGCGAAATGCGCCCGCGCATCGTCATTAAGCTGCTTCGCGTATGTCTGATGCACCGTCAGAACCTGATCGAGGACGATTTCATACTGACGGTCGAGACGGGAAATCTGCGGGATCAGGGCATCAAATTTTGCCGCATCCTGCGCCGAGGCCGCGTCGATCAGCGGCGACAGCCCCTGATTGCGGTAAGCGAGCCAGGCATCATCATAGGCCTGCACTAACGGGGCTTCATCCGGCAGACGCGGCGCGGCATTGAAGGCGGCGAATGCGCCATCCGCTTTGGTCAGCGCCAGCTTCACCGAGTCCAGCTTCTCCGCGAGACCGGCTGTGTCACCGCTCTCCACCTGCTTCATGTACTCCATGACCCGCACGCGCAGGGTACGGCTGTGGTTAATGGGATCGATAATGGATAACACCACCTGAATTTCTTTATTCACGTTATCCAGAGAATCATTGCTTTTAATGGCCAGCCAGACATTACTGGCGGCACTGGCAACAAAGAAAAACAGCAGGGCTAGCAGAATGGCAAGAGACGACTTTTTTAACGACATAACTACCTCAGAAATAAAACGGTCTGAAGTGTTATCGGCATCCACCCCTTAATATTGAATTAAAGTTATTTATTTATAGGGATATTAATAATGCTGTGAATAGTTATTTAAATCATCACATTGCACAGCAGGACCTGATATTATGGCCCTGCCATTGATGGAAATTTTTTATCTGTTTAGCGGGTGATTATGTGCTGCAGAGTTAATCGTCTAAAGATTAAGCGTGGTGAAATTGCGGCCAGTGAATTTCGCCCACACCGTTTAATTTGGGTCGGGCGAATAAAAAGCCCTGAAAACGTCTGATACCTGCCGACTCCAGCCAGCACCACTCTTCAATTTTTTCAATGCCTTCTGCCACCAGCGCAATCTCCATATCGGTGCAGCAGCTGATGATCGACTTCACAATCGCCTGCTTCGGGCCACTTAAATGGATGTTGCTGACAATCTCACGATCGATTTTCAGTTTATCCGGCTGGAAGCGGGTCAGCAGCGATAGCCCGGCATAGCCTGAGCCAAAATCATCAATTGCCAGGCCAATTCCCGCCGCCCTTAACTGCTTGATGGCGCTGTTGAACTGGTTGAAGCCGGAGATCATTTCGTTTTCGGTGACTTCAATCACCACCTGTTCCGGCTGTAGCCGGTGGGCGAGGATCTGATCCATCAGAAAATCGACGGCGCCGGGCACATTGACCAGCGACATCGGCAGCAGGTTAATGGCAATTTTATGATCGCCAATGCCAATCTTTTCTGCCAGCGCAAAGGCGTATGCCTTGGTCAGCAGATCAACTTCGTAGACTTTGTCCTGATCGAGGGTGCTAAAAAAGCGCTCGGGGCTCCCGCCGTCGTTGCTGCGGATCAGCGCCTCCAGCGAGGAAATTTTGCCCTCGGTGGGTTGCACGATGGGCTGCAGGGCAAACTGACAGACCTGATTATCAATCAGCCCGGCGATGGCATCGCCAAAGGGATTATGCTCCGCGGCCAGTGTCCACCTCTCCGGCCGGAACTGAGATCCGCCCGACGTTCTTTTGGGCTGCGTGATAAACGTCTTAATAAATTTAAAGACCCGGTCTTCCGCCGCCAGATAATTATCCAGCTTGCTGTAACGCAATACCGATGAGAGCACCGATTTTGGCGTGTCGATCCGCAAATCGAACAGCAGCATACCAACATTTTCAAAGCGGCGGCGCGGGCCGTAATCACGCATCAACTCCACCACGCTGTCATGGCGCTTGTCCTGGCCGATCTTCGCGAACAAGGTCTCAATGACCTCTTCAGAGCCTTCGAGGATCTGCAAAAAATCATGACCGTTAAACAGCAAAATACCCGTGACATCCAGCGCGGTATTGTTTTTCCTGGCCTTTTCAACAAGTGTGAGGAGGGATATAGATTTGCAGGATGGATTTAACTGGCTTTTGTAAATGAGTGTCGTCAGCACAGTCATTGTTCCCGATAGAGTGTTAGGCCTTATAAACTATTGTTTAACATAAATTACATTTATCGACTAATAGTATTAAAAGGATATATCAGGAAAGAAGCGATTCGGCTCAAAAATAATCAATATGAATGTTTAATTCTGGCGGAGATGAAAATGAAACGTACGCTGCGGCTGTTGCTCTGTTTACCGGTGTACGCCCTCGCCGCTCCGCTGGTGCCACCCGCCGGTTTTACCCAGCTGCTACCGCACACGGGAAAAGGTGGCTGCGTTCCCCTGCCCGCGCCCTATACCGCCCCACTGACGCTGCGCAGTAAATATGAGGGGTCCGATAGCGCCCGCGCCACCCTCAATCCGCAGGCCGAACAGGCATATCGCACGGCAATCAAACCTGTCGTCGACTTTGAACGCGGGATCTCGACGATGGTGTGGCGCTATAAACAGAGCGGGGATCCGCACACCCTGGAATGTATTCTGGACGGCTACGCGGCCTGGGCTAAAGCAGATGCGTTGCTCTCCGGGGAGACCAGCCACACCGGTCGCGCCATGCGCAAATGGGCGCTGGCGACGCTGGCCAGCAGCTGGCTGGAGCTGAAGTTTACGCCGGGTACATCCTTTGTCGGACAACAGGACATTGAACGCTGGCTGGGCCAGCTGGCGGATCGGGTGGTACAGGAGTGGGACGGCCTGCCGCTGAAAAGCACCAATAATCACAGCTACTGGGCAGCATGGGCGGTGATGGCCAGCGCCGTGGCGCTCGACCGGCGGGATCTATTTGACTGGTCGTTAAAAGAGTACCGCATCGCCGCGGGGCAAATTGCTGCCGACGGCACGCTGGCAAATGAACAGCGCCGCGGCGAGCGGGCGCAATTCTACCATAATTATGCCCTGCAGCCGCTGGTGATGATCGCCAGTTTCGCCAGAGCCAATCAGGTGGATGTGACAAAGGAAAACAATGGTGCGCTGGCGCGGCTGGCGGGGTATGTGTTGCGACAGAATGAGGCACATCTGGTATGGCTGGAGCCCTGGTGCGCCATGAATCACTGCGATTCAGTCACGCTGTCACGCCTGCAAGCCAGCCGTCCAGCAGAGGATCGCCGCCTCGGCGGCAATCTCACCCTGCTCTATCAGCGTTAAATCTGCGCCATCCACGAACAGCTCGGTGGCATTGATAAAGCTGACGGCATCGGAGGAGGTAAAGGGATAGCCGGGCATGGCGCCCGGCGAAAGGATCAGTGCAGGATTTAGTTCAGGGTGTAGTCGAGGATGATTTCAGCTTTCAACACCTGCGACACCGGACACCCGGCTTTGGCCTTCTGGATGATGCCGTCAAACTGCTGCGGGTCAATGCCCGGGACGGTCACTTTACTCTGCAATGCAATTTTGCTGATGGCAAAGCCACTGTCGGTTTTATCCAGCGACACATCGGCGGTGGTGTCGATGGAATCGGCGGTGTAGCCGGACTCACCCAGCATCAGAGACAGCGCCATTGAGAAACAGGCCGCGTGTGCCGCGCCAATCAGCTCTTCCGGGTTGGTGCCCTTTTCCCCTTCGAAGCGGGTATTAAAGCCGTAAGGTTGCTGATTAAGGACGCCACTTTCGGTGGAAACCGTCCCCTTGCCGCGTTTGATATCGCCAGACCAATGTGCCGAACCGTGCTTGTGAATTGTCATAAATTGCTCTCCTTTTGGCTTACAAGGGGTTAAGTATAGAAGAGAGATCGCGCTTTGCGGCCAAGACGGAACATTCTCATCCCATTGCGCAGATATTCACCTGCTATATTTGAATCTTTAAAAGGAGGACAAAATGAACTCACCCGTCAGAGGTATCGACCATATCGGTATTACTGTACCGGATATTAATCAGGCCACGCTATTTTTTGAGCAGGCGTTTAACGCCAAAGAAATATATCGTTCCGTGGAGCCCGGCGACGGGAATATCGATCCAGCAGCTCAGCAGGAGACGTTGCGCTTATTCCCCGGGACAGAGGTTCGCGCCATTCGCATGCTGGCCATGCCCTACGGGCCCGGGATTGAACTGTTCGAAATGCACGGCCCGGAGCAGCAACCCCCGGCACGGCCAAGTGATTTTGGCCTGCAGCATTTCGCCCTCTATGTGGATGATTTCGCACAGGCGATAGCCCGCTTCACGGCGGCGGGCGGCGAAATGTTTACCGAACCTAAGCCCCTTTCCTTCCCGGCCGAGGAGGGAGAAGGCAATGCTTTTTGCTACGGTAAAACGCCCTGGGGAAGCGTGATTGAATTGATATCCTGGCCCTCGCCCATGCCTTATGAAAAATACACGGACCTGCGTCGCTGGAAGCCATGATATATCCTTAAAAGAACAGAGATTATGATATTTTTATTTCCAGGACGAGTCTTACACACAGCACGATAAAATTTTGCCATTCTGAATGTGCATTACGTCATTGCGAACCGGAACACTAAATAGAAAACGACACGGAGGCACTATGTTTACTTATACTTCAGCAACCACACCATCCGCACAGCCGGAGCTGGTAAATGCAATTGCACAGGGTTTACGCGCAGAACTGGGCGCTGTCACCGAAGATGACATTTTGATGGAACTCACCAAATGGGTGGAAGCCTCAGATAATGACATCCTCAGTGACATCTACCAGCAGACCATCAACTACGTGGTCAGCGGCCAGCACGCCAGTTTCTGAAAATCTGCTATGCTGGATCAGCAACCTTAGGGGTTACATTTCGTTCGCCTTATCACATCAACAGGATTGAGGAGTTAATATGAAATCGAACCGTCAGGCACGCCATATTCTGGGACTGAACTACAAACTCTCTAACCAGCGTAAAGTGGTGATTGAGGGTGACAGCGAAACGCAGGTCACCAACGCCACCGGCAGAAAACGCCACGAACCTAAGTAAGTTCGCTAAAGCATAACTGACACCACCGGCAAAACCGGTGGTGTTTTTTTCAGGATGCTAAACAACACACCCCATATCACCTGTCCTCGCTACGCCATAAGCCGCGCGCATTGGCGAGAATCAGGCCGGAAACGTTTTCACATTGGCACCAAAGATGGCCGGGCTACCCACGGGACTTGAGGTTTTCACTATCATCCTACCTTTGTCGTCGAAGCGCACGCTTGAACCATGACCACCGCTGGCATTGGCCATGAAGAATGGCCATATTCCCCCTCTTGCCTGGCCATTAATCTCCATTTGCTCGGCTGCGGTGTAAGTCGCATCTGATGTCATTATGATCTCAATACCATCAACAATGACCAACTGTTCGATGTAGCGTTGTAAATTCCCCTCAGGCCCGAACGTGCTTTCCCAGGTAACAGGGTTACCGACAGACCAGACATTCCTGTTGGCACGGGCATAACTCAGCAAGGCTGAATTGTACCAGTCACCCGGCTTAAACGTCGGGATGGTCACCACATGCTGGAAGGTCGCATCAATAGTGAAATCCGAGCTGGTGAATTTACTGCTGGTTTTGCTGAAATTACCGTTGCCGCCGAGGGAGAATATGCTGAAGAAACCACTCACTCCCCCTTTTGCCCAGGTATTGCTCACATCTGAAGATGACGTTTTACTATTTACATGAATCTCTTTTTTCGGCCCATGAGCAGTGGCACCACCCGTAATGTCACCGATCTGGATATTATACAAAGGGTAAGTACCAGGTACAAATGGGTGGTCAGTATCGATGTTTTTATAATATTTATCGGAAGCACCCGTGACAATATTGTGCTTATCCTTGTTGAAAACTGAAATAGCTTTCGCGGCCACGTTATCAGGTAGATGCTGATTAGCCCAAAACTCGAATAATCCCGACCACCCGTCGCCTTCCTTTATTTCGCTGCGGGTTACGGTCTTCTTGTAGTCCATCCATCTGGCCAGGTAGTCACCCATAACCCGCTTAAAATCATCACTATCAGGTGCCGTGACGGCGCTGAACAGGCCGCCATAGTTCTGATAGAAACTATTGAGAGACCCAACAGACAGAACGGTGGTAAGTGCTTTTGGTGGGAGGCTGTCTATTACCTGCCACAATTCGCCCGTGGTATAGGGTAACGGGGTCCCGGATTGCAGCAACATAAACGAGGATTTGTCCATCCCCAAGCCATTAACTACCGCCATATACCACATATTTTGTAGCGTTTGCATTGCCTTATCTACTTCAGCCATTCTCAAACTCCTTTTGGTTTAAATTGCTATAAAATACAGCCCGTAAAATCATTTAAAAAATAGCATTTCGTCAGGTAAAATATTTTCACCTCTTTATTCGTGAATGAATTCCCCCATGAGGATAGAAATAATTAAGATAATTATCCGCTTTATTTTGATGACCATAAGATAACACTTATATTTCCTGCCAATTACATTGAGACTTAACAGGTCCGATTACTGTGACTAGCTTCATACTTCTGATGATAATATTATTTAATACAGCTCGTGTAAATTCGCACATTAATTGTGAGTGATGTATTGGTGGTTAATTATAATAAAAACTGATCTTTTTAATATCAGCGCGTGGCACAATTAATCCTGAGCAGATTGCCTTCACTAACCCCCTTATCCAGCGTGGCAAACTGACACTATGATCACAACCGAACCTGTTTTTAATACGATGTTGCGGTTTTTAACATTCACCTCCTCTATACTATCCGCCTGACATCCCCTGCGGGCACGACAGCGACAATGATCAACACCAGTGCCAGGGACGGATTTCCAAAAATTAAGTGAGTGACATGGAAAACAAAGCAACCCGACATCGTTCCCTTTACATCCCTTATGCCGGTCCGGTTCTGCTGGAGTTCCCCCTGCTGAACAAGGGCAGCGCCTTCAGCATGGAAGAGCGCAGCAACTTCAACCTGCTGGGCCTGCTGCCGGAAGTGGTGGAAACCATCGAAGAACAGGCCGAGCGCGCGTGGATCCAGTACCAGGGCTTCAAAACCGAGATCGATAAGCACATCTACCTGCGCAATATTCAGGACACCAACGAAACCCTCTTCTACCGGCTGGTGCAGAACCATCTCGACGAGATGATGCCGGTGATCTACACCCCGACCGTCGGGGCCGCCTGTGAACGCTTCTCCGAAATTTACCGTCGCTCGCGCGGCGTGTTTATCTCGTATCAGAACCGTCACAACATGGATGACATTCTGCAGAACGTGTCGAACCACAACATCAAGGTGATCGTGGTGACCGACGGGGAACGTATTCTCGGTCTGGGCGACCAGGGGATCGGCGGAATGGGCATTCCAATCGGCAAGCTGTCGCTGTACACCGCCTGCGGCGGCATCAGCCCGGCTTACACCCTGCCGGTGGTGCTGGATGTGGGTACCAACAACCAGCAGCTGCTTAACGATCCGCTGTATATGGGCTGGCGTCACCCGCGCATCACCGACGACGAGTACTACCAATTTGTGGATGACTTTATCCAGGCGGTAAAACATCGCTGGCCGGACGTGCTGCTGCAATTTGAAGACTTCGCCCAGAAAAACGCCATGCCGCTGCTAAATCGCTATCGCGACGAAATCTGCTCCTTTAACGACGACATTCAGGGTACCGCAGCAGTGACCGTCGGCACGCTGATTGCGGCCAGCCGCGCGGCGGGCAACCAGTTAAGCTATCAGAAGATCGTCTTCCTCGGCGCCGGTTCCGCCGGGTGCGGTATTGCGGAGCAGATCATCGCCCAGACTCAGCGGGAAGGCTTAAGCGAAGAGCTGGCCCGCTCGCGCGTCTTTATGGTGGACCGTTTTGGCCTGCTCACCGACGCCATGCCGAACCTGCTCCCGTTCCAGACCAAACTGGTGCAAAAGCGCGAGAACCTGAAAAACTGGGATACCGACAACGAAGTGCTCTCCCTGCTGGATGTGGTGCGTAACGTCAAGCCGGATATCCTGATCGGCGTCTCGGGGCAGACCGGGCTGTTCACCGAAGAGATCATCCGCGAGATGCATAAGTACTGCGCGCGCCCGATCGTGATGCCGCTGTCGAACCCGACCTCCCGCGTGGAAGCCACTCCGCAGGACATCATCGCCTGGACCGAAGGCAATGCGCTGGTCGCTACCGGCAGCCCGTTTGCCCCGGTGGTATGGAAGGATAAAACCTACCCGATCGCCCAGTGCAACAACTCCTATATCTTCCCGGGAATTGGCCTGGGGGTCATCGCCTCCGGCGCCTCACGCATTACCGATGAGATGCTGATGTCTGCCAGCGAAACCCTGGCCAAGCACTCGCCGCTGGTGAACAACGGTGAAGGACTGGTGCTGCCGGAGCTGAAGGATATTCACGTGGTGTCGAAGGCGATTGCCTTTGCCGTGGGTAAGATGGCGCAGCAGCAAGGCGTGGCGGTGAAAACCTCTGCCGATGCGTTGCAGCAGGCGATTGACGAGAACTTCTGGCAGCCGGAGTACCGCAGCTACCGTCGGACGTCGATTTAAAATAAAAAAACCCGCTCAAGGCGGGTTTTTTATTATCAAAGCGCAAATTAAAGCGCTGATACGTTTCCGGCAGCAGGGCCTTTAGCGCCGCTTTCAATAGTGAAGGAAACTTTCTGGCCTTCATCAAGGGTCTTGAAATTATCGCTCTGAATCGCAGAGAAATGTACGAATACATCCTTGCTGCCGTCGTCAGGAGTGATAAAACCAAAACCTTTATCAGCGTTAAACCATTTTACTAAACCAGTCATTTTGTTAGACATAAATACTTCCTTAATTGATGAGCCACTTAAGCGCGGCGAAGATGGCCTGTATTTTTAGAGTGACTTATTGGGCACTATAGAAGGAGGCTCATGAAGAAGAGTATCTGATGATAACACTTGAACTGAGGACTGCTTTACTAAAACTGCTTTCATAAGGTCTGCTTTCCAAACCGATGAGCCATTAAGACACAGGGAAATTGATTATGCAATGTTTATGTTTTTTATCTTAACCGCTTAACCACCCGGATGGCTAAATGGCTGATAAACACCGGGTAATAAAAAAATAAATACAAGCATCAGAATGACTAAGCGTGTAAGGTGGCAATCCCTTAAATCAGGAGATGCCTATGTCCGGACGTAAAAACACGCAAGCCCGTCGTAATTATTTAGTAAAATGCCCATGCCCAGGCTGTACAAAAGATTCTGAACATAGCTTTAGCCGCGTACAGAAAGGGGCTCAACTTGTCTGCCCGTACTGCAGTACCTTATTTAAATCCACTCAGCGAATTTAAAAATCAGCAATTGCCAAATGCTCCGGATGCATTCGTTGCGTTACCGGCTCATTTGGCAATATAACTCACGTTCGATCGCTAAAGCAGACCTGCGATGCGGTTTATCTGTCGCACAGCCTTACTCTGATGGCGGTAGGCCTTTTGTCGTCACTGCGGATGGTAAATTCAACCTTTTGCCCTTCAAAGAGCGTTTCGACGTTATCATCTTCCAGCGCAGAAAAATGTACTGCGACATCTTTACTCCCGTCCAGCGGGGAGATAAAACCAAAACCTTTGTCTTCTTTGAACCACTTTACCAGGCCTGTAATTCTTGCGGACATACTGACTCCTGTTGAGCATCAATAGAGGTGAGCGTTCATAATAAACGTAATGGATTAAACGTCTGGGCTCAAAGGGAGGGGATATCAGCGATAGCGCCAGGTTATGAGAACTACTTAGTAAAATTTTTACGTTCGTTTGTATGTCGAACCGAAGATTTTATTAATGCACGTCCAGTGTCAATAAGCAAATTTATATTAGCCATACCGACGACCCGAAAAAAAATAACGAGAATAATCGGGAATACCCGCGCGTTATTTTTCGTAGGCCGGGTAAGCGCAGCGCCACCCGGCGTTTCGACAATTATTTCTTCTTATTCAACATCGCCTGTAAATCGGCAAAGGGGTTGTAGGTCGCCGCACCGACATCTTTTTGCGCGTCTTCACCAGCTACCACGGTGGTGCCGTACAGATCCGCTTCCGTGTATTTGGAATGCTCATGATCGTGGCAGAACAGACACAGCAACTCCCAGTTACTGCCATCTTCCGGGTTGTTGGTATGGTCGTGATCGATATGGTGAACCGTTAATTCACGCAGGTTCGAATAAACGAACTCTCGCGAGCAACGTCCGCATACCCACGGATAGATTTTAAGTGCTTTCTCGCGGTAGCCGCTTTCCAACCGCGAGTAGTTTTTAGGGATCAGAGCCATTGCTGAAGTTACCTGTGGCAAAAAGCTAATTTTACGCCAGTACGGCCGGGATTTCACCTGCGTTCACTGGCGCAGTCCGTGGTTTCTGCGACCTGATGCTGCGTCAACCACCAGAACACCAGCGCCAGCAGGCTGACTACCGCCCCCAACAGACATACCCCCTGCCAGCCAAAATGAGCATATGTGGCGGTGGTGCCAATGGCGCCCAGTCCGCTACCGACGGCGTAAAACAGCATATATAGCCCTACCAGCCGGCTGTGCGCATCCGGGCGGGTGCGGAAGATCAGGCTCTGATTGGTGACGTGCAGCGCCTGGCCGCCCAGGTCCAGCAGCACGATACCGATCGCCAGCGCCCACAGCGACACACCCATCAGCGATAGCGGCCACCAGGCCAGCAACAGCGCCAGAAGCGCTATCCCGCTGGTGCGCCGGGCATATCCCCTGTCCGCCCACTCCCCGGCCCGGGCCGCGGCCAGCGCGCCGACCACACCTGCCAGCCCGAAGGCACCAATCGCCGTGTGCGAAAAGCTGTAGGGCGGCGCGCTCAGGGGCAACACCAGCGCGCTCCAGAAGATGTTAAAGGCGGCGAACATCAGCAGCGCCAGTATGCCCCTCACCTGTAACAACTTCTCCTCATGCAGCAGGGTCAGCATCGAGGCCAGCAGACGGGGATAACTCAGCGTGCGGGAGGCCGGAGGCAGAACCGGCAGCCGTCGCCACAGGGGGATCGCAATCGCCAGCATCAGAAGCGCGGCGCAGAAATAGACTCCGCGCCAGCCTGCCAGGTCGCTGATGCCTCCGGCAAAGACCCGCGCCAGCAGCAGTCCAATGAAGACCCCGCCCTGGGCCGTACCCACTACCCGCCCCTGTTCATGGGGCGCAGCGGCGCTGGCCGCATAGGCGATCAGCCCCTGGGTCATCGCCGTGCCTAGCAGCCCAACGGTGAGCATACCTCCCAGCAATACCGGGGCGGACTGCGCCATCCCTACCGCAATCAGGGCGACGATCAGGGCCACCATTTGTATCGCCATCAACCGACGGCGATCCACCCGATCCCCCAGTGGCACCAGAAACAGCAGCGCCAGCGCGCAACCCAGTTGGGTGGCAGTGATGACACCGCCCACCGCCGCCTGGCTGATGTCAAAATCCCGCGCCAGGGCGTCCAGTAACGGCTGGGCGTAATAGACATTCGCCACGCTCAGGCCGCTGGCGATGGCGAACAGCCACACCAGGCTGGGTGATATACGCGCACTCGGTTGCACATTCATGCTGTTAGCTTCCTGTAATATGGTTTCAAGATAAAACCATTTAAAGGTAGGTCAGGTGGTTTTAAAATGCAACCACCAGCTTTATGCTGGTGCCCTTGCTGGTCATACAAAACCCCGCTACACTCCTTTCATTCATCAACCCACTGAATATAAAAGGAGGCTAATTATGCTGTGCTGTGAAATGTTTGAAATTTCACTTCACCTTGGTGATCGCACCTGCTCAAGCGTTATCGGTTTCGTGCTGCGATAACTTCGGCTTGAGCGAAGACACCTAAGACTGAATCCCTTCTCTCGGGCTTACCGGGTTATCGTCAGCGATGTATGACGAGGCATTTTCATGCCTGTAACTCTTGAGTAAGCAAATGAGTACATTACTGACTGCACTTTCTCTCCGTGTTGATACCGCCTTTGACACGCTGTTCAACGATCTCACCTTTAGCCTGAAAAAAGGCGACCGCATTGGTCTGCTGGGCGATAACGGCTGCGGCAAAAGTACCCTGCTGAAGATCCTCGACGGCACAGACACGCCCCTCTCCGGGACGGTCGCGCTGGCCGGGCACTGCCTGATGGCACGGGTGGAGCAACATCTCCCTGAATCCGTCTATCCACTGACCATGATCGACGCGGTGCTGGCGCAGCTGCCGGTGGCCGAGCGCGAAAGCCTGCGCTGGCGGGCAGAAACATTGCTGGCGGGCATGGGTTTTACCCTGCAGGACACTGGCCTGCAATCGGCTACCCTCAGCGGCGGACAGCACACCCGACTGCTGCTGGCGCGGGCGCTGATTAACGAGCCGGATCTGCTGCTGCTGGATGAACCCAGCAACCACCTCGACCTGCCGACGCTGCTGTGGCTGGAGCAGTTCCTGCAAAACTGGTCCGGCAGCTTTGTGCTGGTTTCTCACGACAGACAACTGCTGGATGCCGTCACCAACGGCAGCTGGATCCTGCGGGATAAAACGTTGCACTACTTCGCCCTTCCCTGCACCCGGGCGCGTCAGGCGCTGGCGGAGAAGGACGAGAGCGACGCCCTGCGCCATAAAGCCGAGCAAAAGGAGATCGACCGGGTCACCGCCAGCGCCAAACGGCTGGCGACCTGGGGCAAGGTCTACGATAACGAGGATCTGGCCCGCAAAGCCAAGCAGATGGAACGTCAGGTGGAGCGGCTGAAGGAGAGCCAGACGGCGCTGACAAACGGCACGCCCTGGACCTTAACCCTGCGCGGCGATGCGCTGCGGGCGGACCGGCTACTGGAGATCGACACGCTCAGCGTTCCGCCTGCGCCTGGCCTGCCAGCGTTGTTCTCGGCAGAAAACGTCCGGCTCAAAAGCGGCGATCGGGTAGCGATTGTCGGGCGCAACGGCTGCGGGAAATCCTCCCTGATGCGGCTGATCTGGCGGCAGTGTATTGCCAGCGAAACGCATGCCGGGCTGAAGATCCACCCACGCGTGGCCATGGGCTATTACGACCAGACCCTGCATCAGCTGGCGGATGACGCCACGCTGATCGACGCCCTTGAGCCCTTCGCGCCTGACCCGCAGCATCGCAAGATGGCGCTGATCTCCGCCGGATTCGCCTGGGCCCGGCACGGGCAAAAGGTCAGTACCCTCAGCGGGGGTGAACGATCCCGGCTGTTGTTTATTGGCCTGACCCTGGCCCGCTTCAGCCTGCTGATGCTCGATGAACCGACCAACCATCTGGACATGGAAGGCAAAGAGGCGCTGGCCGAAACGCTGCAACAGTTCGAAGGCGGCGTTCTGCTGGTCAGCCATGACCGGCAGTTAATCACCCAGAGCTGCAATCGTTTCTGGTTGATTGAAAATGGCCTGCTCAGCGAATGGCACGATGCCGACGCGGTATTTACCCGCCTGCGGGACGGCAACGGGGTCAGCGCCGTGCCGGTTCAGGCCGTGCGGCAAGATGAACCCGAGGCACATGAGGATCTGCTGGAACGGTTGATTATGCTGGAGACGTTGCTGGAAGAAGATCGGCTGCGTAAGCCTAAGCATCAGAAGCCGCAGCTTCAGGCCCAGTGGCAGGAGGAGATTGCCGCGCTGACGGCGCAGCTGTAGGACATCGCCCGGCGGGTAGCCGCCGCCGGGCCATTTTTTACTTCGGCTGATTCGTTTTCCAGGCATCCCATGCCTGTTTAATTTCCTGCTTCGCGGTGGCGGCATCGTTAAAGCCGTTCAGCTCCACCGACTTGCGCCCTTCCGGCAGCTGTTTGTAGACGCGGAAAAACGACTCCAGACGCTGCTGCTCAATTTTCGGCAGATCGCTCAGCTCTTTGATGTCGTCATAGGTCGGGTCAATTTTGCTGGCCGGAACGGCAACAATTTTGTCGTCTTTCTCACCGCCGTCGATCATCTTCAGCACGCCAATGGCGCGCAGTTTAATCAGAGTCCCCGGGGCCATCGGGGCGCGGGTATAGAAGATCACGTCCAGCGGATCGCCATCCCCCGCCAGCGACTGGGTCAGCGAGCCGTAGTTAGCCGGGTAAGCCACCGGCATCGACTGGAAGCGGTCGGCAATGATAAAACCGGTTTTGGCATCCGTTTCATATTTAATAATCCCGCCCGCCGGAATTTCGGTGACGGCATAAAACTCTTCCGGGTTGTTATCAGGCTGCGGGAATTCGAGGATATTCTGCGCCTGCACAGAAGCTGACAGGAGGACGCTCACAGCGAGAAGTTTTTTTACCAGATGCATTGTCTTGTTAACTCTTCGGTTTTTAAGAAGACCACACCTTACGGTTGCAAAATGGCAGAAAAATGACAGTTTCACTGCAGAAATATTTCCCCCTCCATCCATTGCGGTTATTACTTATTCTGCTATCACCGTTCCGCTAAAACCTCATTAAATGATGACATTATGTTTCACAGCCCTTGCCTCAATCATTAAAAAAATTAATCCTGAAGGAGTATGTCGCGCTGTTGGACGCATACCTGCCCCGCAGATCCTCAATATGAAAATGGAGATACATATGAAAGCTGCTGTCGTGACAAAAGACCATCAGGTAGAAGTGACCGAGAAAACCCTGCGCCCCTTGAAGCACGGCGAAGCGCTGCTGAAGATGGAGTGCTGTGGCGTCTGCCACACCGATCTTCATGTTAAGAACGGCGATTTTGGCGATAAGACCGGGGTGATCCTCGGCCATGAAGGCATTGGGGTCGTCAAGGAGATCGGCCCGGGCGTGACCTCCCTGAAGCCGGGCGATCGCGCAAGCGTGGCGTGGTTCTTCGAAGGCTGCGGCCACTGTGAATACTGTAACTCCGGCAACGAAACCCTGTGCCGTACCGTGAAAAACGCGGGATATTCCGTGGACGGCGGAATGGCCGAAGAGTGCATCGTCACCGCCGATTATGCGGTAAAAGTGCCGGAGGGACTGGAGTCCGCCGCCGCGAGCAGTATCACCTGCGCCGGGGTGACCACCTATAAAGCAGTGAAAGTGGCGGAGATCAAACCCGGCCAGTGGATTGCCATTTATGGCCTCGGTGGTCTGGGCAACCTGGCGCTACAGTACGCCAAAAACGTCTTTAACGCCAAAGTGATCGCCGTTGACGTCAATGATGAACAGCTGAAGCTTGCCACCAGCATGGGGGCCGATCTGGTCGTTAACTCCCGCAGCGAGGATGCCGCGAAATTCATTCAGGAAAAAACCGGCGGTGCCCACGCGGCAGTGGTGACAGCGGTGGCGAAAGTCGCCTTTAACTCGGCGGTGGATGCGGTTCGTGCCGGTGGCCGCGTGGTGGCGGTCGGTCTGCCGCCGGAAGCGATGAGCCTCGATATTCCACGTCTGGTGCTGGACGGCATACAGGTGGTGGGCTCGCTGGTTGGCACCCGTCAGGATCTGACCGAAGCCTTCCAGTTTGCCGCCGAAGGCAAAGTGGTGCCGAAAGTGGCGCTGCGTCCGCTGGGCGACATCAACGCCATCTTCAAGGAGATGGAACAAGGCCAGATCCGCGGCCGCATGGTGATTGATTTCCGTTCATAAGTCGCATGCCCGGCGGCGCTACGCTTGCCGGGCCTACGTAAACCGCGCCACCCCCGGCGCGGTTTTTTTATTGCCACTTTCCGCAAATCCTTAGCTCAATTCCTTGGTTCCTTTCTTTTGTGCCGCGCCCGAAGATGCCTTCGACGCTAACAAGAAAAAACATAAGGAATTCACCATGCAAACGCCATTTCGCCTGCCGCTGCTGACGGCGCTTATTCTTGCGAAGACGGCGACTTATGCCGCTGACACGCCGGTTAAAGGCGGCACGCTGGTCTATCTGGAGCAACAGGCGCACACCAATCTTTATCCCCCGGCGGGCGGGTTTTACCCCAACGGCGGGATCCTGAATCAGGTAACCGACAAACTCACCTGGCAGAACCCGAAGACCCTGGAGGTTGAGCCGTGGATCGCTGAGAGCTGGTCAACCAACGCCGATAAAACCGAATACACCTTTAAAATTCGTCCGGGGGTGACCTTCTCCGACGGCACGCCACTGGATGCTACCGCGGTAGCGAAGAACTTCGATACCTACGGCAAAGGCAATAAGGCCCAGCGCCTGCCGGTATCTGAAGTGATCAACAACTACGACCGCAGCGAAGTGATCGACCCGCATACGGTGAAGTTCTACTTCAAAAAGCCGTCCCCGGGCTTCCTGCAGGGCACCGCCACCATCGGCTCGGGGCTGGTCTCCCTGAGTACGTTACAACGTAACTTTGAAGAGCTGGGGGACGCCCGACATATCATCGGTTCTGGCCCGTTCGTGGTGAAAGACGAAAAGCTGGGCCGGGAAGTGAATCTCCAGGCACGTAAAGACTACGCCTGGGGGCCGAAGAACCTCGCCCAGCAGGGCCCGGCCAACCTTGATGGCATCACCTATCTGGTGACCCCGGAAGACAGCGTTCGCGTCGGCGCGCTGCTGGCCGGACAGGCCGACTTTATCCGCCAGGTGCAGGCCTATGACGAAAAACAGGCCACCGAACAGGGGTATCACATCTATGCCGCCCCCACCCGCGGAGTGAACGACAGCATCAGCTTCCGCCCGGATAACCCGCTGGTGGCCGACCTGCGGGTGCGCCAGGCGCTGCTGCACGCTACCAATGCCAGACAGGTGGTTGAGACCCTGTTCTCGCCGAACTACCCGCAGGCCAAATCGGTGATTGCCGATTCCGCCGCAGGGTATGTCGATCTCAGCGACAAGCTGACCTTCGACCCGGCCAAAGCCAGCAGCCTGCTGGATGAGGCGGGCTGGAAAGCAGGCAGCGACGGCATCCGCGCTAAAGACGGCCAGCGTCTGGCCCTGACTATCTACGAATCCCTGCCGCAGCCGCAAAATAAAGAGGTATTGCAGCTGGTGGCCCAGCAGTGGCGTCAGGTGGGCGTCGCCCTCAACGTGAAGGCCGGTGATGCCGGGAGCCATGCCCTCGACAACCTCGATCCGCTGAAAACGCCCCTCACCGTCTCGGAAGTGGGCCGCGCCGACCCGGACGTGGTGAAGAGCATGTTCTATCCGAATAACCGCGATGCCCTGCTGCAAAAAGGGGGCTCCAGCGACAAGGTCAACAGCTTCCGCGACGACAAGCTCAACGACCTGCTGGTGAACATCTCCGCCGAAGTGGACCCGCAGAAGCGCCTCCAGCTCACCGGCGACGCCCAGCGCTACCTGCTGGATAACGCCTACGTGATCCCGATCTTCGAGGAGCCGCAGGTGTTCGCCGGTGCGCCCTGGCTGAAAGGGGTGAGTTTTGAAGCGGTCGGTCGCCCGTCGTTCTACGGCGCGTGGCTCGAGAAACACTAAGGGGATAACGATGAGCCACTATTTGCTGCGACGGGCCGGGCTGGGGCTGCTGGTGCTCTGGGCAGCGTTCACTTTGTCCTTCGTGCTGCTCCAGGTGCTGCCGGGGGACGCGGTGCTGATCAAGTTCCAGAACCCGGACCTGGGTCTGAGCCCGGCACAAATTGAAGAGATGCGAATTGCTTACGGGGCCGACAGCCCGCTGTGGCAACAGTATCTGCACACCCTTGGGGCGATGCTGCGCGGCGATTTTGGTTTCTCGGTACAGGCGGGGGTGGCGGTGAGCGAGCTTATCGCCACCAATCTGCCGGATACCTTAAGCCTGGCGCTGCCCGCCTTTGCGCTGGCGGTAGTGCTGGCCTTCTCCCTCGCGCTGGCCTCGCGCCTGCCAGGGCTGCGCTGGCTCAGCAACGCTATTCAGTCCCTGCCGGTGCTGTTTATCTCCCTGCCCACCTTCTGGCTGGGGATCGCCCTGATTCAGCTGTTCTCCTTCCAGCTGCGGCTGATCCCGGTGATTAACCCGACCCCATTGCAGGGGCTGATCCTGCCGATAATCACGGTCGCCATTCCGATCTCCGCCCCGCTGGCGCAGATCCTGATGCGCAGTCTCGATCAGGTGGCTGCCCAGCCGTTTGTGGCGGTGGCGCGGGCCAAAGGGCTAAGCGAAACCGCCGTGCTCTGGCGGCACGTCACCGGCAATGCCTTGCTACCAGTACTGAACATCGCCGGGCTGCTGCTGGGG
The DNA here is from genome assembly GCF_025566055.1 of Leclercia tamurae. Classification (GTDB taxonomy): domain Bacteria; phylum Pseudomonadota; class Gammaproteobacteria; order Enterobacterales; family Enterobacteriaceae; genus Enterobacter; species Enterobacter tamurae. Next base: position 44,997 of record NZ_JAMHKS010000066.1, on the reverse strand, counting down.
GAGCTGATTGCCGGGGCGCTGATCACCGAAACCGTGTTTGGCCGCAGCGGTCTGGGGCTGCTGACCCAGCAGGCGGTGAATAACCAGGATATCGCCGTGTTACAAGCAGTGGTGATGATCTCTGCCCTCGGCTTTGTGCTGATTAACCTGCTGGTGGATCTGCTGATGCCGCTGTTCGATCCCCGCCTGCAAACCGTTACCGGAGGTGTTGCATGAGCCTTGTTGATTATGCTGCCGCGGCGCGTAAGCGCATTCCCGCCTGGCGCGGACTGCGCTGGCAGCCGGGATTATGGCTGGCCTGGGCCATTATTGCCGCCGCCGCGCTGGCGGCCATCGCGCCGGGTCTGTTCACCCACTTCAGCCCGATTGAGGGCATTGCCGGGGCGCAGCGGCTGGCTCCCCAGGCGGACTACTGGCTTGGCACCGACCAGCTGGGACGCGATGTGTATACCCGCATCGTCTACGGTGCCTCGCACTCCCTGAGCGCCGCGCTGGTGGCAGTGGCGATGGGGCTGTTTATTGGCACCGCTATCGGCGTGATTGCCGGGGCCTTTGCCGGACGGGTGGAGTCGGTGCTGATGCGGCTGGTGGACGTCCTGCTTGCCATCCCCTCGCTGCTGCTGTCGCTGACGGTGATCATTCTCCTCGGCTTTGGCACCGTTAACGCCGCCATCGCCGTTGGGGTAGCGTCGATCGCCAGCTTTGCCCGCCTGGCGCGCGGGGAAGTGGTGCGCATCCGCCACACCGATTATGTCGAAGCCGCGTTTGGCAGCGGGGGCACCTTCTGGACGGTGCTGTGGCGCCACATTCTGCCCAACTCGCTAACCGCGGTGCTGGCTTTTGCCACCTTGCAGTTTGGTCAGGCAATCCTGGCGCTGTCCACACTCAGCTTCCTTGGCTATGGCACCCCACCGCCGATCCCGGAGTGGGGCTTGCTGATTGCCGAGGGGCGTAACTATCTCTCCACCGCCTGGTGGTTAACCACCTTCCCCGGCCTGGTGGTGATCGCCGTGGTGCTGGCCACAAACCGTATCAGCCGTCAGTTAAGCGGAGATCGCTCATGACCGTGTTATCAGTGGAAAACCTGACCCTCAGCTACCGCACCGGACGCGAGTGGCGCGAGGTTGTGCATAACGTCAGCTTTACCCTCGGGCGCGGCGAAATGCTGGCCTTTGTCGGCGAGTCCGGCTCGGGGAAAACCACCACTGCGCAAGCGATTATCGGTCTGCTGGCAGATAACGCCCGCCGCGACGGGGGCAGCATTCGCCTGAACGGGGAAGATCTCAGCCAGTGGTCGACCAAACGCCTCGACAGCCTGCGCGGAGCCCACATCAGCCTGGTGCCGCAGGATCCGGGTAACTCCCTTAATCCGGTGAAAACCGTCGGTGCCCAGGTGGGCGAAATCCTGCGTCTGCATCAAAAAATCAATAAGGCCGAGTGCGACAGCCAGGTACTGGCCCTGCTGACCAAAGTGGGCCTCAGCCACCCGGAGCAGCGGATGAAGCAGTTTCCGCATCAGCTATCCGGCGGCATGAAGCAGCGGGTATTGATTGCTATCGCCATCGCCCTGCGCCCGGACGTGATCGTTGCCGATGAACCCACCAGCGCCCTGGACGTCACGGTGCAGAAACGCATTCTCGATCTGCTGGACGTCCTGCGGCGGGAATCCGGCACCGCGGTGCTGTTTGTCACCCATGACCTCGCCCTCGCGGCCCAGCGGGCCGATCGGCTGCTGGTATTCCGCCACGGCGAGGTGCAGGAGCATGGCGCTACCGCCGACGTGGTGCGCGCCCCGCAGCACGCCTATACGCGCCAACTACTGAGCGATCTGAACGGACAGCGCTTGACCATCGCCCCGGTGTCGGGTCGTGCTCTGGCCTCTCCGGCCATCCAGGCTATTGGTATTAGCAAACGCTTTGGGCTGGGCAAAGGTCATCAGCTGCAGGCTCTGGATGACGTCAGCTTTGCCGTGCAACGCGGCAGCACCCACGCCCTGGTCGGGGAGTCCGGCTCGGGTAAAACCACCCTCGCCCGGATCCTGCTCGGCTTTGAGCAGGCCGACAGCGGCCAGGTGATTATCGATGACATCGACGCCACCACCCTCAGCCACGAGGCGCGCCGTCAATTGCGACAGAAGATCCAGTTCGTCTACCAGAACCCGTTTGCCTCGCTGGACCCGCGCCAGACGCTGTTTGAGATCATCGAAGAGCCGCTGAAAAATTTTGCTCCGGTCAGCAAGGCCGAACGGGCCGCCCGGGTGGAGAACGTCACCCGCCGGGTGGCCCTACCGCCTGAGCTGCTAACCCGCACCGCACGGGAACTGTCGGGCGGTCAACGTCAGCGCGTGGCCATTGCCCGGGCCCTGATCCTCGAGCCGACCATTCTGGTGCTGGACGAGGCTACCTCGGCGCTGGACGTCACCGTACAGGCGCAGATCCTCGCCCTGCTCCAGCAGTTACAACAGCAGCTGGGCCTGACCTATCTGTTTATTACCCACGACCTGGCGACCGTCCGGCGCATTGCCCACAGCGTCACCGTGCTGCGCAGCGGTCAGGTCGTGGAGCACGGCGCGGTGGAATCACTGTTCGCCGCCCCGCAGAACGACTACACCCGCGAGTTGATCGCCGCCATTCCCCACTTTTCACAGAAGGAGTACGCATGACGCGTAAACGCCTGGGATTCTTCACCCGCCTGCTGGACGATGTGCCAGCCAAAGAACGCTATCGCCTGGCGACAGAGCAGATCCGTCATGCCGAACGCTACGGCTTTGACACCGCCTGGATCGCCCAGCACCACTTCCACGAGCGTGAGGGCGGCCTGCCGTCGCCTCTGGTGTTCCTCGCCCATATCGCGGCATACACCACCCGCATTCGGTTGGGCACCGCCATTATCACCCTGCCGGTGGAGAACCCGCTGCGGGTGGCGGAAGATACCGCGGTACTGGATCTCTTATCCGACGGGCGGCTGGAGGTGGGGTTTGGTTCCGGCGGGACGCCGACCTCGTTTTTGCCGTTCGGGCTGACCATTAACGAGCGGGCGGCCACCTTTGCCGATCACCTGCACCTGATCAACAGCGCGTGGCGCGGGGATTCCCTGGCCCATCCGGATAACCATCTCTATCCGCCTGCGCCCGGGCTGACGGAGCGGGTATGGATCGCCACTTTCTCGGTGGAGGGCGCCGTGCGTGCCGCCCGGCAGGGCCATGGGTTGATGCTCTCCCGCACCCAGCCGCGCCCGCCGGACAATCTTGCGCTGCCGCTGGATGCGATCCAGAACCCAATAATCGACGCCTATCTCGACGCCCTGCCGTCCGGCGTTGCCCCTCGCATTCTGGCTTCGCGCACCGCATTTGTTGCCGACAGCGATGCCTATGCCCTGAAGGTCGCCGAACCGGGTCTGACCCGCCAGGCGCAGCAGCATCAGGCCGCCGGGCACGCCCTTACTGGTGACACTGTCACGGATTATATCGGCCAGTTTGACGCCCATATCGGCGCGCCGCAGACGGTGCTCGCCTCGCTGAAGCAGGATTCAGTCCTGGCGCGCGCCACCGACATTTCGTTCCAGGTGCATTCGGTTGAGCCGTCGCATCAGGACACTTTGCATTCGATTGAGTTAATCGCAGAGCAGATCGCCCCTCAACTTTTATAAGGAGTCACCATGGCTTTAAGTCAGGATATTCTCGCCGAACTGGCGGAGATCGCCCCGGGTTCCCCACTGGCACAGGCACGACTCACCCGCGAGGCGGCAACGCGTCACGCGCAGGGGAGCTACGAAACGTTATTCAGTCAGCAGGACGCCGACTTTGCGCTGGACGAGCGCTTTGCAGTGGCGGCAAAAGTGGCGAAATGGCACAACGCCGACGCGCTGGCGGCCCACTACGCCGGGTTTGGCCTGGCGGATCCGACATCCGTGCGCCTGACCCCCGCCCTGACCTTTGCCCGACTACTGACCTTCTCCCCGGTGGAAGCTACGCCCGGTGCGATTAGTGCCCTCACTCTGGCGGGCTGGAGCAAAGAAGGCATTGTTACCCTTGCGCAGCTGATCGCCTTTGTCAGCTTCCAGAGCCGCCTGATTGTCGGCCTGCGTCTGCTCAATGACAAACCGGTGCCGGCCAGCGATGCCCCGGTGGTGGCGGGCCCCTGGCACACCGTGCCGCTGACTAAAAACGGCAAAGCGGCCCCGGTGGAATTTACTCAGCTGGAGTTAGGCTGGGAGCCGTGGCTGGCCCCCAAACCGCTGGCGGAATTTACCCCCGATGAGCAGGCGATCCTCGCGAAATTCGGCCATACCGACTCGGACTATTTCCGCCTGCTGGGACGCAATCTGCCGGTGCTGGAGCAGCGTACCTTAACCGATAAAGGCATTTTCTATACCGCAGGCGGCCTGTCCCGGGCGGAGCGAGAGCTGGCCGCCGCGGTGGCCAGTAAAATCAACGGCTGCATCTACTGCGCGTCCGTTCATGCGCGCAAAGCCAGCCAGCTATCGAAGGACAACGCTGCCGTGGAAAGGCTGCTGGCGGTAGAGCCGGGGCAGTCGCTGAGCAGCGGGCAGTCCCCGCGCTGGCAGGCGGGAATTGATTTTGCTGCCGCGCTGTCGGTCACGCCACCTGCGGTGACACCAGGGCATCTGGCCGAGCTGGAACGTCAGGGGCTGGATACCCTCGCCCAGCTGGATCTGGTCCAGTCCGCAGCGTTCTTCGCCTGGGCTAACCGGCTGATGCTGACGCTGGGTGAGCCCTCGCTGCCATGAATGCATTCAGGCTCCCCCTATGGGAGCCTTTTATAATTCAGCCTCGCCAATAAACCGTGTAAACTACTTTTAGTAGACAACGGGCGCGAGGGAAATATGGTTGTTAAGCGGTTAAGAAAAGAGGATCGCCGGGTGCAGCTGCTGGAGGTTGCTCGTGGGATTGTGCGTCAACAAGGCACCGAGGCACTGACGCTGGGGTATCTGGCCGAGCGGGCGAATGTCACCAAGCCTATCCCCTACGATCACTTTGGCGACCGTGAAGGGTTGTTGATGGCGCTGTATCAGGATTACAGCGACCAACAGTTAAAAAAATTCCGTGAGACGCTGAAGGTCGATAACAAAACGCTGGAAAAGACGGTCCGCTTTTTCAGTGCCGCCTATATTGATTGCGCGATCAGCGCCGGGCCAGAAACCGGGCCTATCGCCGCTGCACTCTCCGGCTCCCGGGCGCTGCAGACATTTCGCGAGGCTTGCGTCGCAGATTGTGCAGACTGCCTGCGCATGGCGCTGTCCCCCTATATCACCCTGAAAGGGGTACAGGGTGAAGCGGCGTTGACGGCCATCATTGGTGCGGCGGATGCGCTCAGCACCGCCGCGAGCAACGGCGTACTGGCACGTAACGTCGCGGAGAATACACTCAGCGGCGCGATGTTTGGCGTACTGAACACCTGTACCAATAGCACAAAATGAGTGCTGCCGACGGATTGACACCTAAGTTACCAATAGTAATATAGGTAGCACGTTAACTCCGTGCTGAGGTGGTTATGTCTGGAACACATGTCATAGATACTGCGCTGATCGTGACGGCTCACCCTGTCGAAAATTCGTTATCCCATACCCTGGCGGCGCGCATTGCCGCGCGCCTGCGTGAACAAGGTACTCAGGTCGAGATTGCCGATCTGCATGCCGAAGCCTTTACACCGGCTATGCAACGTGCCGATCTTGCGCTGTATCACGGAGATGCCAGCGCCCTTCCCGCCGATATTCTGCGTGAGCAACAGCGTGTGGAGCGGGCCGATATGCTGGTGTTTGTCTTCCCGGTGTACTGGTGGTCGGTGCCTGGCCTGCTGAAAGGCTGGTTTGATCGGGTGCTTACCCTGAACTGGGCCTACAAAGTGGCGGAAGATGGCCGGATTGTGGGAAATTTACGCGATGTTCCGGTCCGCCTGATCGCGACGGGGGGTAGCGATCTTACAGGTTTCGATAAACACGGTTATTCGACGGCGATACACACCCAGTTAGTCGAAGGTGTTTTTGGTTTTTGCGGCCTGAAGAACGTCAGGCTGGATATTCTCTATCAGGCAGATACCGCCTCGTCAGAGCAGATCGACGATTTTCTGCACAATCTTGAAAGCGTGATGTGAGTGTTTTTTGCCCGGCGGCGCTGCGCTTGCGCGGGCCTACTGATTTTGTAGGCCGGGTAAGCGCAGCGCCACCCGGCAATTCACTCTCAGGCTAACGCCTGGGCATTCCCCCCAGCACGCCGGGCTTTCAGATACCCATACATCAACAGCGACGACATGGCGCAGAACGACAGCGCCGCTGCAGGCAAGGTCACGTGGCTCCAGCTGAAGCCCAGGGTAATCATCATCCCGCCAAAGTACGCCCCAATAGCGCTGCCGAGATTAAACGCCACCTGTCCCCCCGCCGCTCCGAGCATCTCCCCGCCCTGCGCATTTTGCAGGAGCAGGATCTGCAGCGGTGCCGACAGCGCAAACAGCCCGGCGCAGCAGATAAAGCCCATCACCAGCGAGGCCGCAGGCATCTGACCGAAGGCAAACAACAGCAGCAGCGACAGGACAATCACCAGATCGGTGATCGCCGCAATGCGCAGCGGGCTGTAGCGCCCGGAGAGCTTGCCGCTGAACAGGTTGCCCAGCACCATCCCCAGCCCCATCAGCATCATGATCGCGGTCATCACCCCTTCGGAAAAGCCCGACACGTTGATCATGAACGGCTTCACGAAACTGAACCAGGCGAAGACCCCGGCGTTGCCGAACATGGTGGCGGCGAAGATAAACCACGGCTCCGGTTTCTTCAGGAAGTGGAACTGCTCACTCAGGCGACGCTGGGTGGTATCGAACGTCTGCGGCACCCAGAGGACAATCGACAGCATGACCAACAGGTTGAACGCGGCGATCAGGAAGAAGGTGTAGCGCCAGCTGAAATGATGCCCGAGCCAGGTCCCGAACGGCACCCCCGCAAGGTTGGCGACTGTCATCCCGGCGACCATACCGGCCACCGCCAGCGTCACTTTGCCCGGCGGCGCAATACGCGACAGGATAATAGTGCCGACGCCAAAGAACGCCCCGTGGGGAAAACCCGAAACCAGCCGCCCAACAGCCAGCATGGTGTAGGAGGTGGAGAAGGTGAAAATCGCATTGCCGATAAGGCACAGCGCTACGAGGAACAGCAGGATCGACTTTAAGGAGAATTTACCGGAGAACAGCGCGATGATTGGCGCCCCTATCACCACCCCGAAGGCGTAAAACGAAATCATATTCCCGGCGGAGGGAATGGTGATCCCCACATCCCGCGCCAGCTCGGTTAACACACCCATAATGCCAAATTCGGCCATGCCGAGGCCAAAGGTGCCAAGTGCTAACGAAAACACCGTTTTTTTCATACCACAACCACTTGTTAAAAAATTGCAGTCAGCATTATTGAACAATCTTGTATGGTGAGCCAGTTCAAATCGCACCGCTGGCCGATTCCTCCATCAATTCGGGTAGGCTGTGAATATTTTCCACAAGCTAGCTCAGCCCTGATTACACTTCAAAGTGTTATGTCGCACCGTACCGTCAGAATCCCTGTAAAGGAACGCATCATGGCAGATAAAGATAAGAAGAAAAGCAAACCTGTAGAGAAGCTAACGCCCCCCGCCCCGCTTAAGCGTACGGAGTACGAGAAAGAGCTGCACCGCCTGCATGTGGAGCTGGTGAAGTTGCAGCGCTGGGTGGTGAGTAAAGGCCTGAAAGTGTGCGTTGTCTTCGAAGGGCGCGACGGCGCGGGTAAAGGGGGCACCATCAAAGCCCTGACCGAACGCGTCAGCCCGCGCGTATTCCGGGTGGTGGCACTGCCGGCCCCGACCGAGAAAGAGAAAAGCCAGCTCTACTTCCAGCGTTATGTCCCGCATCTGCCATCTGCGGGGGAAATCGTTATATTCGACCGCAGCTGGTACAACCGCGCGGGCGTTGAACGTGTGATGGGATTTTGTACGGAAGAGCAGGTTGAGAAGTTTCTCGACGGGGCACCTATCATCGAAAAGGCGATGGTCGATGCGGGCATTATTCTGATCAAATACTGGCTGGAAGTGACGCCCAAAGAGCAGGAGCGCCGTCTGCGCGACCGCATCAACGACGGGCGAAAAACCTGGAAGCTGTCGCCAATGGACATCAAATCCTTTAACCGCTGGGATGCGTATACCGAGGCGCGCGATGCGATGTTTGCCGCGACCGACACCGCCTGGGCCCCGTGGTTTGTCGCCCGCTCCGAGGATAAAAAGCGTGCGCGGCTGAATATTATCTCTCACCTGCTGACACAAATTCCCTATAAAGATTTGCCAGAAGAAGAGGTCAAATTACCGAAACGTAAAATCGGCAAAATTAAACCAACCGCTTATCCGTTCCGTTATATTAAAGAGAAGTTCTGACGATTACTGCCCTCCTGGTTGTTTATCGGGAGGGTGCTTCCCAATAATCTTGCCTGATTTCACCGTATTGCTTTTGTCTGGAAGCATGCTCGCAATTCCTAAATTACCAGGCGGTTCGGTATTGTTTTTTATTGTTGGCGACTGATAATGGCTGCACCAACACAGGAGATAATAACAATGAAACGGAATACCCCGCAGAGCAGCGCAGTCAAAGAGCACTTAACCGGCGTAGTACAACGTCCGGCACTCACGACAGAAGAGCGTATTGAGCAACGCAAACGCGATAAGGAATTCATGAAGGCTATGAATGAGTTTGTAGCTAAGGCCGGCTTACTGTCTGACGATCCCTTTTTTGGAGGGATTTAATGTGCTTTCAATTTGACGTTTACCGAAACCCATCGGGCAGAACCAGTGAATTACATCCCTACCTGATGGTGATTCAGCATGATTATTATGATGATTTATCGACCCGCTTAATCCTGCCGTTAAGTTATCGCAATAATCTATCGGGGCATATTAATCCGGCATCCGCTGTCATTAATATTGATTTTCAGACGTTATTTATGAATACGCCTGGCATTACCAGCGTGGAGAAAAAGAAGCTCACCAGTAAATATTTCGTCAGTAATATGCAAAGTGCGAGGGCCCGGGTGGTTGCTGCAATCGATGCCCTCGTCACCAACACCTGACCTCCCAAGAAACCCGCTCCGAAACACCGTCCGGAGCGGGGGACACTTACTTCATCCCTTCACTAACATCTTTTTTCGCTTCCAGACGTTCAACGTCCCGATACCAGCGCGGGTGGTGTTTCTGCGCCCAGCGGCGGCTCACCTTCCCTTCGATCATCCCTTTAATCGAGCCTTTGACCCAGAACGCCATATACATATGGATAAGAATGGCGTGGATCAAAATAATGGCCGATGTGGCATGAATCAACAGGCTATAACGCACCACCTGCATCGGGAAATAGTGCGCAAAGTACGGACGCCAGATAATGACCCCGGTCACCAGCAGCACAAAAATCATGCTCATGATGGTCCAGAACATCATTTTCTGTCCGGCGTTGTATTTACCCACCTTCGCGACTTTGTGCTCGTTACCTTTCAGAACTTCCACAATCCCTTTCAGCCAGGGAATATCCTGCTTGTCCGGAATGTTGTGATGCACGAAACGCACGAACATAAACATCAGCGCCACGAAAATCAGCACCCCAAAGAACGGATGCAGAATGCGCCCCATCTGCGGTGTGCCGAAGGTCTCCGTCAGCCACTGCAGCGTCGGGAAGAAGAACGAAATCCCCGACAGCGACACCAGGAAGAAGCAGATCACCACCGTCCAGTGACAGGCGCGGTCGACAAACTTCGTGCGCACGATCATCTTTGACTTATTCATGGTGCTCCTCCTCATCGTCATCCACTTCTTTGTTCGGCCCGATACCAACGTAGTGATAAATCAACCCGGCAAAGGTGGCGATAAAGCCCGCCGCGGCGAGCGGTTTCAGCGCCCCTTTCCACAGATTGATGGAGGTATCGATCGCCGGGTCCTTCGGCAGATTGTGATACAGCTCCGGCTGGTCGAGATGGTGCAGGACATACATCACGTGCGTCCCACCCACCCCTTGTGGGTTGTAAATACCTGCATTGCCGTAGCCGCGCGCTTTCAGCTTATCGACCCGCTGCTGGGCAACCTCCAGCATCTCCTTCTTGGTGCCAAAGTGAATGGCGCCCGTCGGACAGGTCTTCACGCACGCCGGCTCCTGACCGACGCTGACGCGATCCACGCACAGGGTGCATTTGTAGACCCGGTTATCCTCTTTATTGAGGCGCGGCACGTTGAACGGACACCCGGCGATGCAATACCCGCAGCCGATGCAGTTATCCTGCTGAAAATCGACGATGCCGTTGGCGTACTGAATAATCGCCCCGGCGGACGGGCAGGCTTTCAGGCAGCCCGGATCCTCGCAGTGCATACAACCGTCTTTACGGATCAGCCACTCCAGCTTGCCGTTCTGCTCGGTTTCGCTAAAGCGCATCACCGTCCAGGATTTGGCGCTCAGATCTGCCGGGTTGTCGTACACCCCGACGCAATGGCCCACTTCGTCGCGGATATCATTCCACTCGGAACAGGCCACCTGGCAGGCTTTGCAGCCCACGCAGGAGGAGACATCGATAAGCTTTGCCACTTCAGCTTTGTAATCCCGCCCACGAGGCGCGGGCGTAATGCCGTTTGTGGCGGAGCGTTTGATGACGTCTTGTGTTTCCATCGACATGTATTCGCTCCTTATGCTTTCTCGATGTTGACCAGAAACGCCTTATACTCCGGCGTCTGCGAGTTGGAATCCCCTACCGCAGGCGTCAGGGTGTTGGCGATATAGCCCTTCTGCGCCACCCCCTCAAAGCCCCAGTGCAGCGGAATACCCACCGTTTCCACCTGCTGACCGTGAACGTTCAGGGCCTGCAGACGACGGGTAACCACCGCCACGGCACGAATAAACCCGCGCTGGCTGCTGACCTTGACGCGATCGCCGTTGGCAATGCCTTTGGCCTGCGCCAGGGTCTCGCTGATCTCAACAAACTGTTCCGGCTGGGCGATGGAGTTCAGTCGCGCATGCTTGGTCCAGGTGTGGAAATGCTCGGTCAGGCGATAGGTGGTGCCGACGTACGGGAACTTGTCTTTCTTGCCCATTCGCACGGCATCTTCCTCGTAGACACGCACGACCGGGCTGGAGATCACGTTCGGGTGCAGCGGGTTAGTCCCCAGCGGCGTCTCCATCGGCTCGTAGTGTTCCGGGAACGGCCCTTCTGCCAGCTTGTCGATGGCAAACAGACGTCCCAGCCCTTCCGGCTGCATGATAAACGGCCCGGTGTTGCTGCCCGGCGCGGCGGTATTGAAGTCCGGAATGTCGTTCCCGGTCCACTTGGTCCCGTTCCACTGGATCAGCATCCGTTTCGGATCCCACGGCTTACCGTTGATGTCCGCCGAGGCGCGGTTATACAGCACGCGACGGTTGAGCGGCCACGCCCAGGCCCAGCCCAGCGTATTGCCCAGCCCTGACGGGTCGGCGTTATCGCGGTTGGCCATCTGGTTGCCCTGCTCGGTCCAGCTCCCGGTGTAGATCCAGCACGACGACGCGGTGCTACCGTCATCACGCAGTTGGGCGAAGCTGCTCAGCAGCTGGCCTTTCTTCGCGATAAGCACGCCGTTAGCATCGTAGAGATCCGCCAGCGCGTAGCCATTGTTCTCTTTCGCCACCTCTTCCGATTCCGGATGATCCGGCTGTTTGTAATCCCAGCTCATCCGCAGCAGCGGCTCAACGCCCTTGCCGCCTTCGGTGCGGTACATGTCGCGCAGGCGATGGTAAATCCCGGCCAGGATCTCGCCGTCGTTACGCGCTTCGCCCGGCGCATCCTGCCCCTTCCAGTGCCACTGCAGCCAACGGCCGGAGTTGGCGATGGAGCCGTCCTCTTCGGCAAAACAGGTGGACGGCAGACGGAACACCTCGGTCTGAATCGAGGCGGGATCCACGTCATTCATCTCGCCGTGGTTCTGCCAGAAGGTCGAGGTCTCGGTCACCAGCGGATCGATTACCACCATGTACTTCAGCTTGCTGAGGCTGGCGACAATCTTGTTCTTATCCGGGAACGACGCCACCGGGTTGAAGCCCTGGCAGATGTACCCTGTGACCTGGCCTTTCGACATCATGTTGAAGTACTTAATGACGTCGTAGGACTGATCCCATTTAGGCAGCCAGTTAAAGCCCCAGTCGTTCTCCTTCTGCGCCGCCTCGCCGTAGAAGGATTTCATCAGGCTGACGAAGAACTTCGGATAGTTGCTCCAGTAGTTCACCTGGTCAGGCAGCGTCGCTTTCGGCGTGTTCGCCGTCATATAGCTCTGCAGATCGGTCTGTTTCTCGGACGGCAGCGTCAGATAGCCGGTCAGGCTGGTCGACAGCAGACCGAGATCGGTCAGACCCTGGATGTTGGAGTGTCCGCGTAAGGCATTGACCCCGCCTCCGGCCATGCCCATGTTGCCGAGCAGCAGCTGGATCATCGCCATGGTACGGATGTTCTGCGCCCCGACGGTATGTTGCGTCCAGCCCAGCGCGTACAGGAAGGTGGTGGTTCTGTCTGCGGCACTGGTGGAGGCCAGCACGTCGCACACCTTCAGGAAATCGGCTTTTGGCGTGCCGCAGATGTTCTCCACCACCTCCGGCGTATAGCGGGAGACGTGCTGTTTCAGCAGGTTCCACACGCAGCGCGGATCGGTCAGGGTTTCATCGCGTCTGGCATAGCCGTTCTCGTCGAACTGATAGTTCCAGGAAGACTTATCGTACTGGCGCTTTTCGGCGTCATAGCCGCTGAACAGCCCGTCATCAAAGGCAAAATCTTCCCGCACCAGCAGACTGGCGTTGGTGTAGTGCTTAACGTACTCAGCGTTAATTTTGTTGTTTTCGATCAGGTACAGCAGCACGCCGGAAAGGAACGTAATGTCCGTGCCGGAGCGGATGGGCGCATAGATATCGGCCACCGATGCCGTGCGCGTAAAGCGCGGGTCAACGACGATAAGCGTCGCATCGTTGTTGTTTTTCGCTTCCATCGCCCAGCGGAATCCCACCGGATGGGCTTCAGCGGCGTTACCGCCCATCACCATCACGACGTTGGCGTTTTTGATATCAACCCAGTGGTTGGTCATCGCACCGCGACCAAATGTTGGAGCAAGACTTGCTACCGTTGGTCCGTGTCAGACGCGCGCCTGGTTATCTACCGCCAGCATGCCGAGGGAGCGCACAAATTTTTGCGTCAGCATGCCGGTTTCATTACTTGCCGCCGAGGCACACAGCATCCCGGTGGAGGTCCAGCGGTTCACCGTCACGCCCTGGTCGTTGGTCTCGACGAAGTTGGCGTCGCGGTCGGATTTCATCAATTTCGCAATCCGGGTGAAGGCCTCATCCCAGGAGAGTCGCTGCCATTTGTCGGAACCCGGCGCACGGTATTCCGGGTAACGCAGACGGTTTTCGCTGTGGACATAGTCCAGTAGACCCGCCCCTTTCGGGCATAACGCCCCACGGCTGACCGGATGATCCGCGTCGCCTTCAATATGATAAATCGACTCTTTGGCGTTCTTCGCGCCATCACCCAGGCTATACATCAATAGCCCGCATCCCACGGAGCAGTATGTGCAGGTGTTACGGATCTCTTTTGCGCGCAGCAACTTATAGTTGCGCGCCTGAGCCAGCGCCATTTTGGGAGCGAACCCTAAAGCAGCCACTGTCGTACCGGCCATACCGCCCGCGCAGATTTTAAAAAACTGTCTGCGGCTGACGTCCATTGCTGTCCTCGTTAGATCATTGAGAATTCCGGCGGAAAACTAACAGCAAAGCCCCTGTTTTTTTTGCGGCAAATCAATATCGGAAAACTTCGCCCTCTTAATAGTCAGCGGGGAGCCGTTTTGTTACTGCTTAAGGAGTAGCGGCGAGGAGATTAATTCGCGGAAGGTACTGAAACAGTGCTATAAATTTGCCCCTGAAAATGTAAAGACTGTGGAAATAAGATGGACAGAAAAAAAGCCACACTCATCGGGCTGGCCGCAATTGTGCTCTGGAGTACGATGGTCGGCCTGATCCGGGGAGTGAGTGAGGGGCTGGGCCCGGTAGGCGGCGCGGCGATGATCTACACGCTCAGCGGTTTACTCTGTCTGGTCACGGTCGGGTTTCCCAATCTGCGACGTTTCTCGCCCCGCTACCTGATTGCCGGTAGCGTGCTGTTTGTCAGCTATGAGATCTGTCTCGCCCTGTCGTTAGGCTACGCCACTACCCGACACCAGGCGATTGAGGTAGGCATGGTGAACTATCTCTGGCCGAGCCTGACCATCGTGTTTGCCATTCTGTTTAATCGCCAGCGCTCGACCCTGTGGGTGATCCCGGGGCTGCTTATCTCCCTGCTGGGCGTCAGCTGGGTACTGGGCGGCGAAAATGGACTCAATCCGACGGAGATTGCCCGCAACGTCATCTCCAACCCGCTGAGTTACGGCCTGGCCTTTGTCGGGGCCTTTATCTGGGCGGCCTACTGCACCGTGACCAGCAAATATGCGAACGGGAAGAATGGGATCACGCTGTTTGTGCTGCTGACGGCCCTGACCCTGTGGGTTAAATATCTCTTCAGCGATCAGCCGGAGATGGTGTTCAGCGTGCCGGTGGTGATCAAGCTGCTGATGTGCGGCGTGGCGCTGGGGTTTGGTTATGCGTCGTGGAATATCGGCATTCTGCACGGCAACGTGACGCTGCTGGCAGCGGCCTCCTATTTTACCCCGGTGCTCTCCGCGGCGCTGGCGGCGGTGCTGCTGAATGCGCCGCTGTCATTCAGCTTCTGGCAGGGAGCGATGATGGTGTGCGCCGGGTCGCTGCTGTGCTGGTACGCCACGCGGGCACGGGTGGGTTGAGGGCAACGCCGGGCGGCGCATGCGCTTGCCCGGCCAACGGTTTGGTGCAATGCGTAGGCCGGTTAAGGCGTAGCCGCCACCCGGCGTTGTTGCACCGGTGTAACTATTCCTGCCCTGCCGCACGCCGCAGCCAGCTTTGCAACAGCTTCCCATCCTGGCTCATTTCCCCATCCTGACGCACGCACAGGTAGTAATCCCGGCCATCGTCGATCGGCAGGTCAAAAATCTTCACCAGTTCACCACTCTCAAGATAGGGCGCAATCAGCGGTTCGCGCATCAACGCGCAGCCAAGCCCCGCCTGCACGCCCGCCAGGGTTAACAGCCCGTCTTCAAACATCGGTCCGCTGCGCCGCAGGGGCCGTTTTACCCCCTGCTGGATAAACCACTGTTGCCAGGTGCTGCGCTCTTCATCGTGCAGCAACGGCATCTGCAGCAGCTGTTCGGGGGTGTCGATATGCCCGTGCAGGCGCAAAAAGGCCCGGCTACAGACCGGCACCATCTGCCCGGAAATCAGCTTCTCGCTCTGATAGCCCGCCCACTGCCCGTTACCAAAGCGGATCGACATATCCGAGGCATCGCTCAGGTAGTTGCGGTGGTTGGCGTAGACCACGTTAATTTCGGTTTGCGGATTCGCCCGCATAAAACCCGGCAGGCGCGGGATAAACCACCCCATGCCAAACAGCGGGATCAGGCTGATGGTCACCTGGCGGGTCTGCACCTGCTCAAGCAGATGCCCGGTGGCCTGACGCAGAACGTTAAAGGCAGCGCGGATGGAGCGGTAATAGTCCCGCCCCTGCTGGCTGAGGATCAGTCCACGTCCCTGGCGTTCGGTGAGCGGCATCTGCAAATACCCTTCCAGCACTTTTAACTGATGGCTGACCGCCGAGGGTGAGATGGCCAGCTCCTGGGCCGCCTGGGTCACGCTGCCCAGCCGGGCTATCGCCTCGAAGGCCCGAACCGCCCGCAGCGGCGGATCGTTCGCCAGTCGGCTCTCGGCAAAGGCTGACAACGTCAGGGATTGTTCTGTTTTATTCATATATTGATCTGTTATGGATAATCAGGTTATTCAGCCATTTATCGTTATCTTTAAAATCAATCAGATAACGCAAGCTCCAAAAATCATAAGAAAGAATATATGCGTATTTCACAATTTAATTCAATTATTAGATGTTACCCGCTGAAAAGAGCAATTTGTCGGGTAGGAACGTTGGACACTCTCATACAACAACTGATCAACGGTGTGATGCTGGGCAGCATCTACGCGCTGATCGCGCTGGGCTATACCATGGTGTATGGCATCTTGCGCATTATTAACTTCGCCCACGGCGATATTTTGATGGTCGGGGCGCTGACCACCCTGTCGGCCCTGAATCTCCTCAACGGTTATTTCCCGGCCATGCCGCAGCTGCTGCAGCTCGGTTTTGCGCTGCTGATCGCCATGGCGGTCTGCGCCCTGCTGGCGATGGCGGTTGAGCGTTTTGCCTATCGTCGCCTGCGTAATGCTCCCCGGCTGGCACCGCTGATCTCCGGGATTGGCGTGTCGGTGCTGCTGCAAACCGTGGCGATGATTATCTGGTCGCGTAATCCGCTGATGTTCCCGCAGATCCTGCCGATGGACCCGATTGCCATCACCGCGGGCAGCGAAGCGCATCCTCCGGCGATTGTCACCGTCACCGGCATCGTGACCGTGGCGCTGGCCCTGATGGTCATGACCGGCCTGTGGCTGCTGGTGGAGTACACCCGCCTCGGCCGCGGTATGCGTGCGGTGGCGGAAAACCCGCGTGTCGCCACCCTGATGGGGGTCAATCCTAATGCGATCATCACCCTGACCTTTGCCATCGGCGGCATCTTTGCCGCGCTGGCGGGGGTGATGATGGCCAGCAACTACGGCAACGCCAGCTTCTCGATGGGCTTCCTGCCCGGGATCAAAGCCTTTACCGCTGCGGTGCTTGGCGGCATCGGCAACATTCGCGGGGCGATGATTGGCGGGATCCTGCTCGGCATTATCGAAGCGCTGGGCGCGGGCTACCTGGGCGAGCTGACGAACGGCGTGTTCGGCAGTAATTATCAGGACGTGTTTGCCTTTATCGTGCTGATTCTGGTGCTGGTCTTCCGTCCGGCGGGTCTGCTGGGCGAGCGCGTAGCGCACAGGGCGTAAGGGAAAAATATGACTGCCATTGAACTCAACACACCGGCATCCCGCAGTAAATTCTGGTCCGGGATGGCGCTGTTAATCGTCGCCTTGCTCATCGCCCCGGTGGTCGCCAGCCAACTGGGCGGCAACTATTGGGTGCGGGTGATCGACTTCGCCCTGCTCTACATCATGCTGGCCCTGGGGCTGAACATCGTGGTCGGCTACACCGGCCTGCTGGATATGGGCTTCATCGCCTTCTACGCCGTCGGAGCCTATCTGGCGGCGCTGCTGGCCTCCCCGCATCTGGCGGAGGTGTTCCCGATCCTCAACCTCTGGTTCCCGGACGGGCTGCACACCTCGTATCTGCTGATTATCCCTATTGCGGCGCTGGTCGCGGCGGTGTGCGGCATTCTGCTCGGTGCCCCGACGCTGAAGCTGCGCGGGGATTACCTGGCCATCGTCACCCTCGGCTTCGGGGAGATCATCCGCATCCTGATGCGTAACCTCGACCGCCCGGTGAACATCACCAACGGCGCCAAAGGCATTACCGGCGTCGATACCCTGAACCTGTTCGGCCTCAAGTTCAGCGGCGTTTACCACTGGTTCGGCGTCAAAGTCCCGGCCCTGTGGCTGTGGTACTACCTGCTGATGCTGGTGATTGTCGGGATCATTTTTGTCTGCCTGCGCCTGCAGCACTCGCGCATTGGCCGGGCGTGGCACGCCATCCGCGAAGATGAAGACGTTGCCCGGGCGATGGGCATCAACGTGCGCAACTTTAAGCTGCTGGCCTTCGCCATGGGCGCCTCCTTTGGCGGCGTGGCCGGGGCGCTGTTCGGTGCCTTCCAGGGCTTTGTCTCCCCGGAATCCTTCACGTTGCAGGAGTCCATTGCGGTACTGGCGATGGTGGTGCTCGGCGGGATGGGCCATATCCCGGGCGTGATCCTCGGCGCGGTGCTGCTCACCGCCCTGCCGGAGCTGCTGCGCAGCCAGGCGGCCCCGGTGCAGCAGGCGCTGTTTGGTTCGGTGCTGATTGACCCGGAGATCCTGCGTCAGCTCTTCTACGGCATGGCACTGGTGGGCGTGATGCTGGTGCGCCCGTCGGGCATCTGGCCGAAGCGTCACAAGGGGGTGCAAGCATGAGCCTGTTAACCGTAAACAATATGTCCAAACGCTTTGGCGGCCTGACGGCGGTCGATAACGTCTCGCTGTCGATTAACAAGGGCGAGATCTACGGCCTGATTGGCCCCAACGGCGCGGGGAAAACTACCTGCTTTAACCTGATCACCGGGCTCTATCCGGCCGACAGCGGGGAGTTCGCCATTGCCGATAAGCCCTACTTCCCGACGCAGATCGAGAAAGTGACCGCTGCGGGCATCGCCCGTACTTTCCAGAACGTGCGGCTGTTTAACGAGATGTCGGTGCTGGAAAACGTCATGGTGGGTCGCCACGTGCGTACCCGCAACGGGCTGTGGGCGGCGCTGAGCCGTCACAAGCGCGCCCGGCAAGAAGAGGCTCAGACTCTGGAGCAGGCCTGGCACTGGCTGGAGTACACCGGCATTGCGAAGTTCGCCCACTACCGCGCCTGCGACCTGGCTTACGGCCATCAGCGGCGGCTGGAGATCGCCCGCGCGCTGGCTACCGATCCGCTGCTGCTGGCGCTGGATGAACCCGCCGCCGGGATGAATGCCGCCGAAAAAGGCACCCTGGGCGAACTGCTGATCCGCATACGTGATGACGGAAAAACCCTGCTGATGATTGAACACGACGTGAAGCTGGTGATGGGGATCTGCGATCGCCTGACGGTGCTGGATTACGGTAAAACGCTGGCCAGCGGCACCCCGGACAGCGTGCGACGCGACCCGGCGGTGATCGCCGCCTGGCTTGGAGGCAATGCCCATGTCTGAATTACTCAAAGTGGAACGTCTCGACGTGCATTACGGCGGGATCCAGGCGGTCCGCGACGTCTCCTTTAGCCTGCGAGAAGGCGAACAGGCCACCCTGATCGGGGCCAACGGCGCGGGCAAAAGCTCCACCGTACGGGCCATCACCGGGCTGGAGCGTTTTGGCGGCAATATCGAATTTAACGGCAAGCCGGTGCGCAAACAGAAAGCCGAAGCGCTGCTGCGCGACGGGTTAGTGATGGTTCCGGAAGGCCGGGGTATCTTCGCCCGCATGACGGTGCTGGAGAACCTACAGATGGGCGCCTGGCTGCGCCGTGACACTGTCACAGTCAAGCAGGAGATGAACGAGATTTTCGACCGTTTTACGCGTCTGGGTGAACGTCAGCATCAGCTGGCCGGGCTGCTCTCCGGCGGGGAACAGCAGCTGTTGGCCCTTAACCGCGCCCTGCTCAGCCGACCGCGTTTACTGATCCTCGACGAGCCGTCGATGGGCCTCGCGCCGAAGATGGTGGAGAACATTTTTGCGGTGATCGCCGGGCTACGCGAACGCGGCGTCGCCCTGCTGCTGATCGAGCAGAACGCCCGCCTGGCGCTGGAAGTGACCGACCAGGCCTGGGTGATGGACAGCGGCAGCATCGTTCATCATGGCGAATCGAAAGCGATGCTCGATGACGACCAGATTGCACAGATTTATTTGGGCGAAATGCCCGTTTAACACACCAACATCAGGGAATAACAATGAAAACCGTAAAAATCAGCGCCCTCAGCGCCGCTATTCTGCTCAGCGGGTTTGCCTCAACCGGAGCCTGGGCCGCCGACAGCGAAACC
The DNA here is from genome assembly GCF_025566055.1 of Leclercia tamurae. Lineage (GTDB taxonomy): Bacteria > Pseudomonadota > Gammaproteobacteria > Enterobacterales > Enterobacteriaceae > Enterobacter > Enterobacter tamurae. The sequence continues at coordinate 25,295 of NZ_JAMHKS010000066.1, read as the reverse complement.
GTGGTGATTGGCCTGGCGGGCCCGCTCACCGGCCCGTCCGCCCGTATCGGTAAGGATCTGGAGAACGGCGCGCAGCTGGCGATTGACGACATCAACAAGCAGCACCCGACCATCGGCGGCAAAGCGGTGACCTTCAAACTGCAGTCCGAAGATGACCAGTCGGATCCGCGTACCGCGGTGGCCGTGGCCCAGCGTCTGGTGGACAGCGACGTGGCGGGCGTAGTCGGACACTGGAACACCGGCACCAGCATCCCGGCGGCACGCGTCTATCACGATGCCGGTATCGCCCAGGTGGCTCCGGTCGCGACCGGTCACGCCTATACCAAACAGGGCTTCGACACCAGCTTCCGCGTGATGGGCCATGACGATGACGGCGGTCAGTTTGCCGGGCAGTACGCCATCGACACCCTGAAAGCCAAACGCATCGCGGTGATCGACGACCGTACCGCCTTTGGTCAGGGGCTGGCCGACGAGTTTATTAAATCCCTGAACGCTCAGGGCGTGAAAATTGTCGACCGTCAGTACGTTGACGACAAAACCGTCGACTTTAGCGCGGTGTTGACCGCCATTCGCAGCAAGAACGCCGATCTGATCTTCTTCGGCGGCGTCGACAGCCAGGCGGCACCGCTGGCGCGTCGTATCAAACAGCTGGGGATGAACGCCACCCTGATGGGCGCGGGAGGCTTTGTCAGCCAGACCTTCCTGCAGCTGGCGCAAAAAGAGGGTGAAGGCGTAGTGGCACTGGAACCGGGCCTGCCGGTGGACCAGATGCCGGGCGGCAAAGCGTTCGAACAGGCGTATCAGTCCCGCTACCACACCCATATCGAACTGCACGCCCCGTTCGCCTATGACGCAACGCGCGTGCTTGTAGCGGCGATGGAGAAAGCCGACTCGGTGGATCCGGCCGAGTACCTGCCTGCCCTGCGCGCCATCAGCTACTCCGGCGTCACCGGGCAGATCACCTTTGACGATCAGGGCAACCTGAAAGCCCCGTCGTTCACCGTCTATAAAGTGGTCGATGGCAAATGGCAGCCGCAAACCGTACTCGGCGGCGCAAAAGCTAAGTAACGCAGTGAGGCAATGTGATGAGTGATAATAATGAGCTGGGCATTCTCGCCCGCCGCAAAATTGAAGCAGAAATTATTAAGCCAATTTACGAGATCCTGGTGCGCGAGATCGGCAAGACCCGCGCCCAGGCGGTGATTGGCGAGGCCATTGAGCAGGCCGCCATTAACGCTGGCAAAGAGTTTGCCAGTCAGGAGCCGAACGGCGCGGACGTGAAAAGTTTTATCGCCCTGCAATATCTGTGGGAGAAAGATAACGCCCTGGACGTGAAGGTGATCGACGCCGACGACCAGCAGTACAACTACAACGTTACCCGCTGCCGCTATGCCGAGATGTATCACGAGATGGGCCTGGGCGAGATCGGCCACCTGCTGTCGTGCGCCCGGGATGAGAAATTCATCGTCGGTTACGCGCCGGACGTGGAGCTGACCCGCACCACCACCATCATGCAGGGCGGGAAGTGCTGTGACTTCCGCTACCGCAGCACGAAGGACAAAGCATGATCCGCGTGAACGCAGACCGCCTGTGGTCGACGCTGGAGAGGATGGCGCACATCGGCGGTACGTCCAAAGGCGGCGTCACCCGCCTGGCGCTAAGCGACGAAGACCGCATTGCCCGCAACCTGCTGCGCGACTGGGCGCAGCAGGCGGGATTTTCCTGTGACGTCGACGGCATGGGCAATATGTTTATCCGCCGTGCGGGTAAGAATCCAACTCTCCCCCCGGTAATGACCGGCTCGCACGTGGATTCCCAGCCGCTCGGCGGTAACTACGACGGGATCTACGGCGTGCTGGCCGGGCTGGAGCTGCTGCGCACTCTGAACGACCATCAGGTAGAAACCGAGCGCGATATCGTGCTGGTGAACTGGACCAACGAAGAAGGGGCACGTTTTGCCCCGGCGATGCTGGCCTCCGGCGTCTGGGCCGGGCAACTCTCGCAGGAGTTTGCTTATGCCCGTACCGACAGCGCAAAAATCACGGTGCGTGAAGCGCTGGAAGCTATCGGCTATCGCGGCGAGCGCCCTGCCCGCGCCTTCCCGATCCACGCCTGCTACGAGCTGCATATTGAACAGGGACCGATCCTGGAAGACGAAGCCGTGGATATCGGCCTGGTGCGTGCGGCAATGGGCCAGCGCTGGTTTACCCTCACCCTCGACGGTTTTGCTGCCCATGCAGGTACCACACCGATGCACAGCCGCCGCGACGCCTTAACCGCCTTTGCGGAGCTGGCGCTGAAGGTTGAAGAGATTGGTTATCAGCATGCGCCTGACGGTCGGGCGACGATTGGGATGGCGGAAATCACGCCAAACTCGCGCAACGTGGTTCCGTCACGGGTGCTGTGCAGCGTCGAGTTCCGTCATCCGCAACGCGAGGCGCTGGTGGCAATGGAAGCCGCCCTGCACCAGGCGGCGGAGAGCCTGTCTGCCAGGGGCGTCAGCGCTAAGGTCGAGCGGATCTTTGACTATGCCCCGATTGCCTTTGATGCCGCCTGCCTGGCTCGCAGCGAGCAGGCGGTGGCTGCGCTGGGCTATTCTGCGAAGCCGATGGTGTCCGGTGCCGGGCACGATACCTGCTATATCAGTAAAATCGCGCCGGCCAGCATGATCTTTATCCCCTGCGTGAAGGGCATCAGCCATAACGAAGCGGAAAAGATCCTGCCGGAATGGTCAGAGAAAGGCGCCAACGTGCTGCTGCACAGCGTGCTGAGCGCGGCGCAGGAGCCGTAAAAAAATGCCGGATGCGCTGCGCTTATCCGGCCTACAGTTCGTGCAGTTGTAGGCCCGGCAAGCGCAGCGCCGCCGGGCAAAAACTGTGTCACTGGATGTGACGATTGAACAAATCCGTAAAGATGACTATAGTAATAATTACGGGTTGCAAGGTTAAGGGATAACCATGGGGATCTATCTTACGCCTGAATTTGAGGCGGAGCGCAAGGATGCACGCATCAGTAATACTATTTTGTGTAAGGCCGCAAACGCGATCATTTCTGGCCTGCATGGCGATCATTTAGGTAAATACACTTATAAAAAGCGGCTTGCCTTACCAGCCGTAAGTCCGCGAGATGGCGCGCGGGCTATCGTGTTTTTTCATGATGGTGCCAATGTATATTTTTTTGATATGTACCTGAAAAGTCATCTATCAAAAAAGAAAGGTAAGGAGCTTGAAGATGACGAAATTGATGCTTATTGCAGGATCGCAGAAGATTTTATCGCGCTGACCCCTGTCAAGATAAAGCGCCTGGTGGATGACAAAGAACTGATAGAGGTAACTTGTGATGACTGAACGACTGCAACGCATTCAGGGCATGGCTCAGCGTTACAACAAATTAGGTGTTGTGAAAGATGAGACGGTGGCATCCATCGATGCCGCAGTGGCTGCCCGTAACATCCCGGCGGTACGCGAAATGACCGGCGGCGAGATTAAAGAAGTCCGAACGCGCTACAACATGTCTCAGGCGGCCCTGGCAATTACAACCGGAATGTCGGTTGAAAGCGTGTCCAAATGGGAGCGCAATGAAAGTAAGCCCAACAAAGCGGCCCTACGTATCATCAATATCATTGATGTAAAAGGGCCTGAAGTATTCATGGTCTGAAGCCCCTCAGAATAAAACGCCGGATGCGCTGCGCTTATCCGGCCTACAGTTCGTGCTGTTGTAGGCCCGGCAAGCGCAGCGCCGCCGGGCGGTTTTTTACCGCTGCGCGACCCTCGCGAGACTAAACCAAATCCCGATCGCCAGCACCGTTAACATCGCGCCTGCGCTGCCCAGCGCCACGCTGTGCGAAGTGATAAACGCGGTTTTCGCCGCTTCTATCACCGACTCCGCCAGCGACGGCGTCAGATCCTGAGCCACCTTCACCGCCTCACCGATGGAAGATGAAGCTTGTTCCGCCCGTGAAGCATCCAGCCCCGACGGCAATGCTATCGATGCCGAGAAACTGCGGGTCAGGAGCAGACCAAAGATCGCAATCCCCAGCCCGGCCCCCAGCTCGTAGGACATGGTTTCAATCGCCCCGGCCGCGGCAGCCTTCTCTTTTGGCGCGGCGGCCATGATCGCCGAGGTCGACGCCAGCAGCGCGCTCGCCGCGCTAAAGCCCAGCAGCACCATCAGGCACCAGGCCTGCCACTGCTGGGTACTGAAATCGAGCGTCGACAGCCCGATAAAGCTGAGCGCACTCAGCCCCATGCCGCTGGTCGCCACGACCCGCAGGCCCAGACGCCCCACCAGCACCCCGGCAATCGGGCCGCTAAAGCCGCTGGCGACCATCACCGGCAGCATAAACATCCCCGCCTCAAACGGGGTGAAGCCGTGCACGAACTGCAGCTCCTGCGCCATCAGCAGCTCAAACCCCACCAGGGCAATCATCGCCGTCATCGCCATCACCACCCCGCTGAGAATAATGCGGTGGCCGAACAGGCGAATGTCGATCATCGGTGTAGGGGCGCGGAGCTGGATGCAAACAAAGGTCCACAGCATGGCAGCCCCGATCAGCAGCGTACCCGCCACCAGCCACGGGGAGAGCTCCCCTTTCAACGCCGTTTTGGCGCTGAAGACCAGCAGCAAAATCGCCACGATCAGCATCAGAGCATGGGTGATATTCAGCGGCTGCTCAGGCCGCCCCTGCTGGGCCGGAACAAACCGCGCCGCCAGGGAGACCACCAGCAGCACAATCGGGACGTTAATCAAAAACACCGATCCCCAGTAGAAGTGCGCCAGCAGCATCCCGCCCACCAGCGGGCCAAAAGCCGCCCCGCCGGACCCCACCGCGGCCCAGACCCCAAGGGCAATATTGCGCTGGCGCGCATCCGGAAACAGCGTACGGATCCCGGCCAGGGTAGCAGGAATGATCATCGCCGCCCCGATGGCCAGCGAGGCCCGGGCGGCAATCAGCCACCCCGCAGTGGGGGCAAACGCCGCCGCCAGCGACGACAGGCCAAACAGGGTGCTGCCCATCATCAGCAGCCGCTTAAAGCCGATGCGATCCCCGAGCGCCCCCATCGGCAGCACCATCCCGGCCATCACCAGCGAGTAGATATCAATGATCCACAGCAGTTCATTGCCGCTGGCATCCAGGGTCATGCTCAGCGTCGGGGCGGCGACGTGCAGCACCGTGGCATCGATCGCCACCGGGATATAGACCAGCACAATAATCACTAAGGCTAACCACTGACGAAACATAACTATCCTTATTTAACCAAACCTGGACACATGTCCAGTTTGCGATCCTACGGAAAGTTGAACGCGTGTCCAGCTTTTTGTTACACTCGTTGCCCCCCAGTTGAGAGTGAAAAAAAATGAGTTATCTGAGCAAGGACGAGCGGCGGGAAGAGATCATGCAGGCGGCGATGCGCGTGGCGCTGAGCGAAGGCTTTACCGCGATGACCGTAAGACGGATCGCCACCGAAGCGAAAGTGGCGACGGGCCAGGTCCATCACCATTTTGCCTCCGCAGGCGAACTCAAGTCACAGGCCTTTATCCGCCTGATCCGCGATCTGCTGGATGCTGAGGTGGTGGCAGCAAACGCCAGCTGGCGCGAAAAGCTGCATGCCATGCTCGGCAGCGACGACCGTAGTTTTGAACCCTATATTCGTCTGTGGCGGGAAGCCCAGCTGTTAGCCGCCCGCGATGCCGAAATAAAAGGCGCTTATGTGTTAACTATGGAGATGTGGCATCAGGAGACGGTCGCCATCATACGGGCGGGTGAACAACAGAACGCCTTCAATCTGAAAGACACTCCTGAAAACATTGCCTGGCGGCTGATTGGTCTGGTCTGCGGGCTGGATGGGTTATACGTATTATCCATGCCGGAAATGGATGACGCCGCGTTTAATCGACATCTTGAGACGCTTATTACTCTGGAACTGGGCTAATCATCAGCTTTTCTTAACTGTTACGATTTGTAACACATTAAGCGGACCCTCTTCTCCCTTATAAACTCATGGGTTCGTTTTTTTTCTCTATCCTTTCAGAAGACTCCCAAAACACATCTAATAATTTCTCATCAAAATATCAGGCAACTGCCTGATTGTATTTCTCTTTCTGCCATTTACGGATATGCAAGAGGGTAATATGTCACAACAAGCTGAGAAGAATAATCATTATTTGTTAAGCAACTGGAAACCGGAAAACACGGCATTTTGGGAAAATAAAGGCAAAAAGATTGCGCGACGAAATTTAGTTATTTCGGTTGCCTGTCTGCTGCTGGCCTTTTGCGTCTGGATGTTATTTAGCGCGGTGGCGGTGAACCTGAATAAGGTGGGTTTTAATTTCACCACCGATCAGCTATTTATGTTAACCGCTCTGCCATCGCTCTCCGGGGCCATATTACGCGTTCCCTACTCCTTTATGGTGCCCATATTTGGTGGCCGCTACTGGACAGTATTAAGCACCGTTATTCTGATTATTCCCTGCGTGTGGCTCGGTATTGCGGTGCAGAACCCGGCTACCCCTTATGCGGTATTTATCACTATCGCCCTGCTGTGCGGTTTTGCCGGGGCGAACTTCGCCTCCAGCATGGGCAACATCAGCTTTTTCTTCCCCAAAGCCAAACAGGGCAGCGCGCTGGGTATTAACGGCGGGCTGGGTAATCTGGGCGTCAGCGTGATGCAGATGGCGGCCCCGGTGGTGATCTTCCTGCCGATGTTTACCTTCCTCGGGGTCCACGGCGTGCCGCAGGAGGATGGCTCGTCGCTGTTCCTCGCCAACGCCGCCTGGATCTGGGCCCCGCTGCTGCTGCTGGCGACCATTGCCGCCTTTTTTGGCATGAACGATATCGCCAGCTCAAAGGCCACCATCGCCAGCCAGCTGCCGGTGCTGAAACGCCTGCACCTGTGGCTGCTGAGCCTGCTCTATCTGGCCACCTTCGGCTCGTTTATCGGCTTTTCTGCGGGCTTTGCCATGCTGTCGAAAACCCAGTTCCCGGACGTCAATATCCTGCATCTGGCCTTCTTTGGCCCATTGATCGGTGCCCTGGCGCGCTCTGCGGGTGGGGTCATATCCGATAAGCTGGGCGGAGTGCGCGTCACGCTGGTGAACTTCATTTTTATGGCGCTGTTCAGCGCCCTGCTGTTCCTCACCCTGCCGGGCACCGGCTCCGGCAACTTTACCGCCTTTTATCTGGTGTTTATGGGACTGTTTCTTACCGCCGGGCTCGGCAGCGGCTCCACCTTCCAGATGATCGCTGTCATCTTCCGGCAAATCACCGTCTATAGAGTCAAACTGCACGGTGGCACGGACGAGCAGGCCCAGAAAGAGGCCGTCACCGACACCGCCGCTGCGCTGGGCTTTATCTCGGCCATCGGTGCCGTCGGCGGGTTCTTCATTCCAAAAGCCTTCGGCACCTCGCTGGCAATGACCGGCTCGCCGGTAGGGGCGATGAAGGTCTTCCTGGTGTTCTACATCGTCTGCGTGTTCGTCACCTGGCTGGTGTATGGCCGTCGGCAGAAGCACGTCAAATCATAACGAGTTGTTCAATTTTTTGTGAGCAGTGTAACCACGGGGCGGGAGTCGCTCCGTCAGGAGAAACGTCATGAGTAAATTGTTGGATCGCTTTCGTTATTTCAAACTCAAAGGCGAGACCTTCGCGGATGGACACGGTCAGGTGATGCACACCAACCGCGACTGGGAGGACAGCTATCGCCAGCGATGGCAGTTTGACAAAATTGTGCGATCCACCCACGGCGTGAACTGTACCGGCTCCTGTAGCTGGAAGATCTACGTCAAGAATGGCCTGGTGACCTGGGAAACCCAGCAGACCGACTACCCCCGCACCCGCCCCGACCTGCCGAACCACGAGCCGCGCGGCTGCCCGCGCGGGGCCAGCTACTCCTGGTATCTCTACAGCGCCAACCGCCTCAAGTACCCCCTGGTGCGCCGCAAGCTGATCGAGCTGTGGCGCGAGGCGCTGGCCCAGCACAGCGATCCGGTGCTGGCCTGGAATGCCATCCAGAATGACCCGCAGAAGAGCCAGAGCTACAAGCAGGCGCGAGGTCACGGCGGATTTATCCGCTCGAACTGGAAAGAGCTGAACCAGCTTATCGCCGCCGCCAACGTCTGGACCATCAAACACTACGGCCCGGACCGGGTAGCAGGCTTCTCGCCGATCCCGGCGATGTCGATGGTCTCTTACGCCGCCGGCACCCGCTATCTCTCCCTGCTGGGCGGCACCTGCCTCAGCTTCTACGACTGGTACTGCGACCTGCCGCCCGCCTCGCCGATGACCTGGGGCGAGCAGACCGATGTGCCGGAGTCCGCCGACTGGTACAACTCCAGCTACATCATCGCCTGGGGCTCCAACGTGCCGCAGACCCGTACCCCGGACGCCCACTTCTTTACCGAGGTGCGCTACAAAGGCACCAAAACCATCGCCATCACCCCCGACTTTTCGGAAGTGGCGAAACTCAGCGACCAGTGGCTGGCACCGAAACAGGGCACCGACAGCGCCTTAGCGATGGCGATGGGCCACGTGATCCTGAAAGAGTTCCACCTCGATAACCCGAGCGACTATTTCCTCAACTACTGCCGTCGCTATACCGACATGCCGATGCTGGTGATGCTCGAGCCGCGTGAGGACGGCAGCTACGTGCCGGGCCGGATGCTGCGCGCCTCGGATCTCGCCGACGGGCTGGGTGAAGCCAATAATCCGGAGTGGAAAACCGTCGCCTTTACCGCCACCGGCGATCTGGTGGTGCCGAACGGCTCTATCGGCTTCCGCTGGGGCGAAAAAGGCAAATGGAACCTCGAATCGCGGGCGGCAGGTCAGGAGACCGAGCTGACGCTCTCCCTGCTCGGCACCCACGACAGCGTCGCCGGGGTGGCCTTCCCCTACTTTGGCGGCAATGAAAACCCGCATTTCCGCAGCGTGAAGCAGGAGCCGGTGCTGGTTCGTCAGCTGCCGGTGAAAACCCTGACCCTCGCCGATGGCCGCCAGCTGCAGGTCGCCAGCGTCTACGATCTGGTGCTGGCCAACTACGGCCTCGATCGCGGCCTGGAGGATGAGCTCGCGGCAAAAGATTACGCCGAGATCAAAGCCTATACCCCGGCCTGGGGGGAGCAGATCACCGGCGTGCCGCGTCGCCTCATCGAACAGATCGCCCGGGAGTTCGCCGACACGGCGCACAAAACACATGGCCGGTCGATGATCATTCTCGGTGCCGGGGTCAACCACTGGTATCACATGGACATGAACTACCGGGGAATGATCAACATGCTGGTCTTCTGCGGCTGCGTGGGCAAAAGCGGCGGGGGCTGGTCGCACTATGTCGGCCAGGAGAAGCTGCGCCCGCAAACCGGCTGGCTGCCGCTGGCCTTCGCGCTGGACTGGAATCGTCCGCCGCGCCAGATGAACAGCACCTCGTTCTTCTACAACCATGCCAGCCAGTGGCGCTATGAAAAACTGACCGCCCAGGAGCTGCTCTCTCCCCTGGCGGACGCCTCGAAATTCACCGGGCATCTGATCGACTTTAACGTGCGCGCCGAGCGCATGGGCTGGCTGCCGTCTGCGCCGCAGCTGAACCTTAACCCGCTGCACATTAAGGCCCAGGCGGAGGCGGTGGGCATGTCGCCCCAGGAGTACACCGCCCAGGCGCTGAAATCCGGCGATATCCGCATGGCCTGCGAGCAGCCGGACAACGGCAAAAACCACCCGCGCAACCTGTTCGTCTGGCGCTCTAACCTGCTCGGCTCCTCCGGGAAAGGCCATGAGTACATGCTCAAGTACCTGCTGGGCACCGAGAGCGGCATTCAGGGCGATGACCTCGGTAATACCGATGACGTGAAGCCGGAAGAGGTGGAGTGGCAGACTGCCGCCATCGAGGGCAAGCTGGATCTGCTGGTGACCCTCGATTTCCGCATGTCCAGCACCTGCCTGTTCTCGGATATCGTCCTTCCCACCGCCACCTGGTATGAGAAAGACGATATGAATACCTCGGATATGCATCCGTTTATTCATCCGCTCTCCGCCGCGGTGGATCCGGCCTGGGAATCGCGCAGCGACTGGGAGATCTACAAGGGCATCGCCAAAGTCTTCTCTGAGGTCTGCGTCGGCCATCTGGGGACCGAAACTGACGTGGTGTTGCAGCCTCTGCAGCACGACTCCCCGGCGGAGCTGTCCCAGCCGTTCGACATTGCCGACTGGCGCAAAGGCGAATGCGACCTGATCCCCGGCGAAACCGCCCCGGCCATTGCCGTGGTGGAGCGTAACTATCCGGATACTTACGAGCGCTTTACCGCCCTCGGGCCGCTGCTGGACAAGCTCGGCAACGGCGGGAAAGGCATCTCCTGGAACACCCAGGACGAGGTCGATTTCCTCGGCAAGCTCAACTACGTCAAACTCGATGGCCCGGCGAAAGGCCGTCCGCGCATCGAAACGGCGATTGACGCCTCGGAGGTGATCCTCGCCCTCGCCCCGGAAACCAACGGCCAGGTGGCGGTCAAAGCCTGGGAGGCGCTGGCCGAATTCACCGGTCGCGAGCACAGCCATCTGGCGCTGAACAAGGAGGACGAGAAGATCCGCTTCCGCGATATTCAGGCCCAGCCGCGCAAAATCATCTCCAGCCCGACCTGGTCCGGCATTGAGAGCGAACATGTCTCCTACAATGCCGGGTACACCAACGTCCACGAGCTGATCCCGTGGCGCACACTCTCCGGACGGCAGCAGCTGTATCAGGATCACCAGTGGATGCGCGCCTTCGGTGAGAGCCTGGTGGCCTATCGTCCGCCGATTGATACCCGCAGCGTGACCCACATGCGCGAGATCCCACCCAACGGCTTCCCGGAGAAGGCACTCAACTTCCTGACGCCCCACCAGAAATGGGGCATCCACTCCACCTACAGCGAAAACCTGCTGATGCAGACCCTGTCGCGCGGGGGGCCGATTGTCTGGATCAGCGAAGCGGATGCGAAAGAGCTGGGCATTGAGGATAACGACTGGATCGAGTGCTTCAACGCCAACGGCGCCCTCACCGCCCGCGCGGTGGTCAGCCAGCGCGTGCCGCCGGGGATGACCATGATGTATCACGCCCAGGAGCGCATTCTGAACATTCCTGGTTCAGAAGTGACCGGACGACGCGGGGGGATCCACAACTCGGTCACCCGCATCTGTCCGAAACCGACCCACATGATTGGCGGCTACGCCCAGCTGGCGTACGGCTTCAACTACTACGGCACCGTCGGGTCCAACCGCGACGAGTTCATCATGATCCGCAAGATGAAAAACATTAACTGGCTGGATGGCGAAGGTCGGGATCAGGTACAGGAGGCGAAAAAATGAAAATACGCTCACAGGTTGGCATGGTACTCAATCTCGACAAATGCATCGGGTGTCACACCTGCTCGGTGACCTGCAAGAACGTCTGGACCGGGCGCGAAGGGATGGAGTACGCCTGGTTTAACAACGTCGAAACCAAGCCGGGCATCGGCTACCCGAAAAACTGGGAGGACCAGGAGCAGTGGCAAGGCGGCTGGATCCGCGGCATCTCCGGCAAGCTGACCCCGCGCCTCGGCGGCAAGCTTGGGGTGCTGTCAAAAATCTTCGCCAACCCGCAAATGCCGCAGATCGACGACTACTACGAGCCCTTTACCTTTGACTATCAGGATCTGCACCGCGCCCCGGAGGGCAATCACCTGCCCACCGCCCGCCCGCGCTCGTTGATTGACGGCAAACGTATGGACAAAATCAAATGGGGGCCCAACTGGGAAGAACTGCTCGGGGGCGAGTTCGAGAAGCGCGCCCGGGACCGCAACTTCGACAGAATGCAGAAGGAGATGTACGGTCAGTTCGAAAACACCTTCATGATGTATCTCCCGCGCCTGTGCGAGCACTGCCTGAACCCGAGCTGTGCGGCGACCTGCCCGAGCGGGGCGATCTACAAGCGCGAAGAGGATGGCATCGTACTGATCGACCAGGACAAGTGCCGCGGCTGGCGTCTGTGCATCAGCGGCTGTCCGTACAAAAAGATCTACTTCAACTGGAAGAGCGGCAAGTCAGAAAAATGCATCTTCTGCTACCCGCGTATCGAATCCGGCCAGCCCACCGTCTGCTCGGAAACCTGCGTCGGACGCATCCGCTACCTCGGCGTGCTGCTGTATGACGCCGACCGTATCGAAGAGGCGGCCAGCACCGAGCATGAAACCGATCTCTATGAGCGTCAGTGCGACGTGTTCCTGAATCCGCACGACCCGGCGATTATTGAAGAGGCGGTTAAGCAAGGCATACCGCAGAACGTGATCGACGCGGCCCAGCGTTCCCCGGTCTACAAAATGGCGATGGACTGGAAGCTGGCCCTGCCGCTGCACCCGGAGTACCGCACCCTGCCGATGGTCTGGTATGTGCCACCTCTGTCACCGATCCAGTCCTATGCCGATGCTGGTGGTCTGCCGCAGACCGACAGCATTCTCCCGGCGGTCGAAAGCCTGCGCATTCCGGTGCAGTATCTGGCCAATATGCTCAGCGCGGGCGACACCGGCCCGGTGCTGCGCGCCCTGAAACGGATGATGGCGATGCGCCACTACAAACGCTCCCAGACCGTGGAAGGCGTGACCGATACCCGCGCCATCGAGGAAGCGGGCCTCAGCGTCGAGCAGGTGGAGGAGATGTACCGCTATCTCGCGATCGCCAACTACGAAGACCGTTTCGTGATCCCGACCAGCCACCGGGAGATGGCCCGCGACGCCTTCCCGGAGAAAAACGGCTGCGGCTTTACCTTCGGTGACGGCTGCCACGGCTCCGACACCAAATTCAACCTGTTCAACAGCAGCCGCATCGACGCCATCAACATCACCGAGGTGCGCGAACATGGGGAGGGAGAGTAATGCAGATCCTCAAAATTATCGCCCTGCTGATTGAGTACCCGGACGAGGCGCTGTGGGAGAGCCGCGACGAGGCGATTGCCCTGGTGGCGCAGGACGCGCCGGGGCTGTTGCCGTTTGCGCAGCAGTACCTTAATGCCCCGCTACTCGACCGCCAGGCCGAGTGGTGCGAGGTGTTCGAGCGCGGGCGCGCCACCTCGCTGCTGCTGTTTGAACATGTGCATGCCGAATCCCGGGATCGCGGCCAGGCAATGGTCGACCTGATGAGTCAGTACGAGCAGGCCGGGCTTCAGCTCGACTGCCGCGAGCTGCCGGACTATCTGCCGCTCTATCTGGAGTATCTGAGCATTGTGCCACAGGCGCAGGCCCGGGAGGGGTTACAGAACGTCGCGCCGATCCTGGCCCTGATTGGCGGACGGCTGAAACAGCGCCAGGTGGCGCACTATCAGCTGTTCGACGCCCTGCTGAGGTTCGCGGGCAGTAAGTTGTCAAGTGACAGTGTCACGCAGCAGGTGGCAGGTGAAAAACGGGATGATACCCGCCAGGCGCTGGATGCGGTCTGGGAAGAGGAGCAGGTGAAGTTTATTGAGGATAACGCCACGGCGTGCGACAGCTCGCCCATGCAGCAATATCAACGACGCTTTAGCCAGGACGTCGCCCCGCAGTACGTGGACGTCAGCGCCGGAGGCCCAAAATGACACACCATCTGAACGTCTTTTTCTTTGATATTTATCCGTACATCTGCGCCGCGGTCTTCTTCCTCGGCAGCTGGCTGCGGTATGACTACGGCCAGTACACCTGGCGCGCCTCCTCCAGCCAGCTGCTGGACAAGCGTGGCATGAACTGGGGCTCTAACCTGTTCCACATCGGCATTATTGGGATTTTCTTCGGCCATCTGTTTGGGATGTTAACCCCGCACTGGATGTACGCCTGGTTCCTGCCGATGGCGGTCAAACAGCAGCTGGCGATGATTGCCGGGGGTATCTGCGGGGTGCTGACCCTGATTGGCGGCTCGATGCTGTTGTATCGTCGCCTGTTTAATCAGCGGGTGCGCGCCACCTCCACCACGCCGGATATTATCATCATGAGCATTCTGCTGACCCAATGCGTGCTCGGCCTGACGACCATTCCGTTTTCGGCGCAATACCCGGACGGCAGCGAAATGCTGAAGCTGGTCGGCTGGGCGCAGGGGATCTTCACCTTCCGCGGGGGCTCGTCAGAGATGCTGACCGGGGTGGCGTTCATATTCCGCGTCCACCTGGTGCTGGGGATGACCATCTTCCTGCTCTTCCCCTTCACTCGTCTGGTCCACGTCTGGAGTGCGCCGTTCGAATACATCACCCGGCGCTATCAGCTGGTGAGATCCCGACGGTAGGCCTAAGCCACGCCGGGTGGTGGCTGCGCCTTACCCGGCCTACAAACCGCGTTACACCGTAGGCCGGGCCAGCGCCAGCGCCGCCCGGCGTTGCCGATTGGCTAGATACCCGGCAAAACACCACTCACTATGGCAAGGATCACCATTAACACAATAATGGCGCAAACAACCCCGATGCCAAACAGTACGGTATGAAAGATCAAGGTGCCTCCGGCAAACGCCATAGCGCCACGTATGCCCCAGCGATTCTCCTTTCGCATACCGCCGATAAACGCGAGCCCCAACCCGGCGATGGCAAGAACAATCCCACCATTATGGAGAATCCGGTCAACATCCAGAGTGCGGTTTTCTGCGATTGCAGGCGTGTTCCCGGTTATGCCAGCAATAATGCCCTTTTTAACGGCAGCGACCTGCTCAGCAACCACCTTTTCCAGGGATGGAGGTGGTGAAGAGAAAGGACCAAAAGAGAAATGCACTATCCCAAGCACCAGGGCGATAGCGCCCAGCAGCATGCCCAGTGAGCTAAATTTATTCTGCGACAAGATTTCCATATCAATATGCCTTGTGATGATGAGTATAAGCGTCCTGGTTTATTATCCAGGCGGCATTATTGTACTCAACATCAGTAACATGCGAAGAAATACTCGCTGGAGATCCGGGTCTATACATCCCGCCGGGTGGCGGCTACGCCTTACCCGGCCTACAAAAACGCGTCACGTTGTTGGCTATTTCCCCGCCTGCGGATGGGTTTCAAACCCGGCCATCACCGCCGTCAGTTCTGTCAGCGAAAAACCGTACTTCGGATCGTCAACCCCCAGCCCGAACCGCTCCTGCATCAGCTGATACAGCGCGCCGGCATCCGGCAAATTAATCTGCTCCACCACGTGCCCGTCCTGCCAGTGGGTAAAGTGCAGGTTGGTGAGGGTCAGTTTGCCGCCGTCCGGCAGATGTCGGCACATCAACAGATGGTGACGAAAATGGGACTGCGGCCAGTGTGCGGACCAGAAGTTGCCCATCACGTAGTCGGTCTGGTACTGGGCGGCGAGATCGAAGTGATACATCGACTGCCAGTGATCGTGATGACGGAACTGGAGCACCCAATCCTGGCCGTCGTTGATCAGCCGGTAGACCCCGTGCGGCGTCGCCTGCTCCTCCTCGGCGATCAACCGAATCGGCGCGGTCAGGGTCTGCCCACCAAAACCGACATCGGCGATCCAGCGTTCATCGTTCAGCTCCACCAGCAGCAGACGATGAGTGCGCGGCGGCATGTGGGGCGGATTCGCCAGCACTACCCGGCCCAGCAGGCTGCGGACGTTAAAGCCCACCTCACGCAGCACCCGCTCAAACAGGCCGTTCTGCTCGAAGCAGTAGCCCCCGCGTCGGGCGGTGACCAGCTTATCCACCAGGGATTGCTCATCGAGCTGGATCTCCCTTGGCAGCACCACATCAATATTTTCAAACGGAATGGTGCTGTTGTGCTGCAAATGCAGCGCCCGCAGGGTGTTGATGTCCACAGAGACCGGCTGCTGCCAGCCGGTACGGGCGAAATACGCGCTCAAAAATGGGGTCATAATCAGTTTCCTTTTACAGTCTCCCTTGTTTATAAACTATTTTTCCTCAACCACTGTCGCAATAGTGCTTTTTATCCCCGCGCCGAGCGCTGCATGATCCCCAGCGCCGTGAGCATTAATACCAGCCCGGTAAGCAGCGTCAGGGTCGCCATCGCCATTCCCTGCCCGACCGATCCCTGCTCGAACTGCCGCCAGATGAATACCGACACGGTCTGCGTCCCCGCGGGGGCCAGCAGCAGCGAGGTGACCAGCTCGCGCGAGGCGATAGCGAACACCATCAACATCGCCGCCAGCATCGCCGGAGAGACCAGCGGCAGGACGATAAAACGTAACGCCTGCAATGCCGACGCGCCATGCACCCGCGCGGCAGGCTCGAGGTTGCCCCCCAGCTGGCGCAGCGCGCTGCCGACATAGCGCACCGGCCACGGCAGCAGCAGGCAACAATAGGAGAGCAGCAGGATCGCCCAGCTGTTGTAGGGTGATACCGGCCAGAACGGCTGGTTCCACAGCAGGATCAGCCCCACCCCGACCACCACGCCGGGCAGCGCGGCAGGCATCAACGACAGCGCATCCACCAGCCCGTGGCCTCTGATCTTCTGCACTACTACCAGCCAGGCGGCCAGCAGCCCGAGTAAACCGGTGATACAGGCCGCCCCCAGGGCCAGCGACAGGCTGGTGCCCAGCGCCGACAGGGCATCCCCCTGCTGGCTGAATAACGCCGCATAGTGAGAGGCAGTCAGATTGGCGAGCGTCACTCCGCCCGATAAGGTGCCCAGTACGCCGGACAAGGCCATGGAGGCTCCCGGCAGGATCACCGCGATAAACCCGGTCAGGGCCAGCAGCGCCACCACCGGCAGGGTAAAGCCCCCGGCATCGGCGCCCATGTTCTCCGTCGGTTTGCCGGTAATACTGGTCACGTCGTGATTACCGGTGAGTTTTTTCTGCAGCCCCCAGGCGCTCAGGGCGATGGTCACCAGCACCACCGAGAGCATCGACGCCCCCGACAGATCGATCGGCCATTCAGCGAGTTTTTTCTCGATATCGGTGGTGAGCATCAGTACCCCGGCACGGGTCCCGAGCGCCGCGGGCACGCCATACTCCTCAATCGCCAGGGTGAAGGCCAGCAGCATCCCCGCCGCCAGCGACGGCGACAGCATCGGCAGCGTGATATGCCAGAAGGCCCGGCCAGGACTGGCCCCGTGTACGCGCGCCACCAGCGCCAGCCGTTGTCCGCTCGCCAGCAGGCTGCGCGACACCGCAAAATAGACCACCGGGAAGATGTTCAGGGCCATTACCAGCACGATCCCGGTCTGGCTGAACAGCAGATTATTCAGGTTAAGGCCGGTGAGCTGTTGCAGATAGCCGTTGGTTTGCAGGACCAGCATCCACGACAGGGCGGCGATATAGGGCGGGGTTAAAAAAGGGATCAGAAACAGCAGATCCCACAGCCGGGGCAGCGGCAGGTTAAGCAGCCCACGCGCCACGCCAAGGGGAAAGCCGATCAATGCGCTGACCAGCGCCACGCCGAACGCCACCTGCAGCGTACCGCCCAGCATAGTGGGCAGTTGCGGCTCGGCCAGCAGCGTCGCTACGCCGCTAAAGGCCCCGGATAAAATTCCGGCGCTGAACTGCGGAAACACCGCCTGCAGCAGAATAAACGTGAGCGGAGACGCCACCAGGATCACCAGCAGCGCCAGCGTCGTCACCGACAAGAATTTAGGATTCACAAAGCAGTCCTGAAGACGGGGTTGCCCCCGTCAGGTGATTATAAGGTGAAGAGCGTGTTGAAACGCTTGAGGATATCGCTGCGTTCGCTGGAACCGTCGCTTTTGGTCGGCAGGATTTTCAGGTCGTTGAGCAGCGGACGCTTAGCCTGCACGTCGTCACGGGCCGGCATCAGCCATGCATCAGCCACCATCGCCTGGCCCTCTGGCGACAGAACGTAATCGACGAAGGCTTTGGCATCTTCCGCATGCTGAGTAGATTTGAGGATCATCATCGGGCGCGGGGCAATCACCGTCCCGCTGGCCGGGAAGATCACCTTCAGGGATTCGCCCTGGCTGATGTTGCCGTACGACACGTAGTCCACCGCGCCAAACACCGCCGCTTTGGCCCCCTGCATTACCGGCGTCACCGCCTGGGCATTCGGGCCGCTGACCACCATGCCGTTCTTTTTCAGCTCATCAAACAGGGTCCAGGCCTTATCGCCCATCCCATTTTGCAGCCCGATCAGCAGATCCAGCGACGCGCCGGAGAGCGCCGGGTCAGGAGTTGTGACTTTATCTTTGAAGGCTCCGGTGGTCAGATCGCGCCACTCTTTTGGCTCCGGAGTGCCGCTTTTGGTATTCCAGACGATGCCCAACGCCGAGATGCCCTGCGCGACGTAGTCGTCAGATTTCAGATCGGCTGGCACCTTCGCCGCATTGGCGCTCTGGTACGGCAGCAGCCAGCCGCGGTTATGCAGATCTTCTGCGGTATCCCAGGAGGCGGAGATCAGAATATCGGCCTGCGGATTCGCCTGCTCCGCCTCAAGGCGGGCCATCACTTTACCGGTGGTTGCCTGGAAGATATCCACCTTCACGCCGGTTTTCTTTTCAAAACCGCTGGCGAGGCTTTTAGCCAGCGACCCTGGACCAGCAGTGTAGAGGGTCAGCGCGTGGGCGCTGGAGATCATAACGGACGATAACGCCATGGCTAGCAGAACTCCCTTTTTGACGGATATTGCAGCTTTCATGCGAACTCCCCTGAGGATGTAATCAAACGATCGGCAGCGACGCTGCCAGCAGACAAATGCACGATGCGATCGGCCAGGATTTCAGCCTCCCGGCGGTCGTGGGTAACATAGACGGCGGTGGTGCCGAGCTGGCGCAGCAGCGTGGCCATCTCGTGACACAAGGTGCCACGCAGTTCGCTGTCGAGGTTGGAGAGCGGCTCGTCAAACAGCAGCACCCGCGGCTCGGCGACGATCGCCCGGGCCAGCGCCACGCGCTGTTGCTGCCCGCCGGAGAGCCCCGCCGGTTTGCGGTCGGCGAAATCGCTTAACCCGACGCGGGCCAGCGCCTGCGCTACCCGGCTATCGCATTCCTGACGCGGGATATGGCGCATTCGCAGTGGGAACGACACGTTCTGTGCCACGGTCATGTGCGGCCAGAGGGCGTAATCCTGGAACACCATGCCGATGTCCCGGGCTTCCGGCGGTAAGGCCCATCCGGTTTTCGCCACCAGGCGATCGCCAAAATGGATCTCCCCTTCTGCGGGCTGGGTTAATCCCGCCAGCAGACGCAACAGGGTGCTTTTTCCGCAGCCCGACGGCCCCAGCAGCGCAACCACGCTACCCGGCTCGATATGCAGATCGATTTGATTCAAAACGGTGTTCGCGCCAAAAGCGTACGAGACGCCTTTGAGCGTGATGGAAGTGAGCATATTGTTATCCTCTTTGGGATTTGATGCTCGCCACTGTAGGCAGCTTGTGTGACGAATAAACTACGCATTTGTTGCAGCTTGATTTCCAATGGCTTTCAGCCGTTTAATGCTCTGACGCTATTTATGAGGAAAATCGATGAGCCACTTCCGCCCCGTTGAGTTAATGCACGCCAGCCGCCTGTTAAATCACGGCCCGACCGTTTTGATCACCAGCCGCGACGAGACCATCGACCGCCGCAACGTGATGGCCGCCGCCTGGTCGATGCCGGTGGAGTTCGAGCCGCCGCGGATCGCCATCGTGGTGGATAAAAGCGCCTGGTCGCGGGAGCTGATCGAGCGCAGCGGCAGGTTCGGGATCGTCATTCCCGGCGTGGCGGCCACCAACTGGACGTATGCCGTGGGCAGCGTCAGCGGCCGGGATGAGGACAAGTTCAACTGCTACGGCATCCCGGCGATCAACGGCCCGGTGCTGGGGCTACCGGTGATTGAGGAGAAGTGCCTGGCGTGGATGGAGTGCCGTCTGCTGCCTGCCACCTCGGCGGCGGAAAAGTATGACACCCTGTTTGGCGAGGTGGTCTCTGCCGCAGCGGATGAACAGGCATTCGTGAACGGGCGATGGCAGTTTGACGACGATAAGCGTAATACCCTGCACCATCTCGGCGCGGGAACCTTTGTGACCAGCGGGAAGCAGGTCAAAGCGCCTGAGTGAAATAATCAAAACTAACGTTATAAGATAAAGAATGGCCCTATGAGGCCATTCTAAAAATATGTCATGTTTTTATCTAAAATAAATCTTCATAACTATGGGATATGTACACTTTCATTTATTCCCACTATTGACCCCCAAACTCAAACATTGATTGACCTTGAAAACCTGCCGCGTCAAAATGGAGAAAGAAAATGACTGAAAACATTATATTCAGAAAAGAACCATTAGGAACCACATGAGAATGAAATCGCAAATTGACAAAGAAAATCTTTTAGGGAAAAGAATGATATTGACGTTACTTCCTGCAATCTCCCCTTTTATAATTATACTGTTAATTTATTTTAACAATCCAGAGTCTGATTTGATAAGTGCTATGGCTTCATGGGGCAGCGAACTACCTGCTGTTACTTCCGCAAAAAACCCACTGTTAAGCAAAGCAATGGATCTTTATACAAAAACAGCGCCATTCGTCGCGGCACTCTTTTTTATGACATCATTTAAACTAATGAGCATCAAAAAAGATCACTCAAATACAAAATTGATCGGCACGTTGCTTTTGTATTATGTCTTTTATTTTTGTATTACCTATCCATTCCTGTTTTGTAATCAAGAGCTAACAACATCTGGCAGGCTTTTGCGACTTATGTCAGAAAATGACATTTTTTTAACGTTTTTCTATTCCTCACTCTATGCTGGGCTATTTGTGTTAACCGTTATGGTTTTTTGGTTTACGATTGGGGTTTGCAACGCGTTAAAGGAGAGGTGATAAACACCCCTCCTGGTTTATTAGTGTGCTGCTTTGATTAATTCGTTATTGATTCTTTCTGCAACTGAGTCATCTATCAAAGATGCCAGATACGAAATAATCAATGTTACAACGATCATTATTAACGTTGTCGTAAAGAGACTTGAGATAGCAAACATTGAAAGAATTATACCTAAAGTAGCCATTGCTACGCTCGCAACGACACCGCTTAACACCCATGATTCAACTTCAAGAATCAAAGGTCCCCAGTTTCCGGTTTCGTAGCCAACGATACTTTTTTCACGTACTTTTTCGACACGAAGTAACCAGCCAGCAGTAGTGAAAACTTTACTTAGACTCGCGAGGTTTATTGACATATTTTGTGCGTTAACCTGTCGCCAGGCATTGATGAGAACTGCTTTATCAGCCGGGCTAATTCTCATTGATGGGTTCGAATTCAGCCGATTCAAGGTCTTCATCGCATCGTCATAGCTTCGGATGTTCTTGCCTTGAAAGTTCTTAACTTTTCCGGCGATTTCTTTTGCTATAACCCGGTATCTATCACTAAGTTGCCCACTGATTTTATTTCCGACATCAACAATATAATCGCTTGCTTTCAATAATAATGCGGCTTCGTCGACCTTTTTTGCGGCTGCAGCGGCGGCAATTGCTTTGTCTTCGTCCAACATCATTTGAACTTTTTTACGAAGATCGCCTTTAACTTTTGCAGGAATACTGCCTTTTGCCACAGATTCTTTATACATGTTAACAAGAGCTTTGCAAGATACCCTATCGGCACCGTAGAGTTTTTCTGCGCGCTGCTGGATGGTGGGTGTTGATGGGGGTTTACTTGCTTCGACTGCGTTAGACAGAACTCCATTCAAAATCTGCGCATTGTCTGAACCCGTTGCCGTATCTGTCTTGGTTCGTTTATGGCCCGTTTCAATATTACCGACTACAACGTTCCCGCTCTTGTACTTGAAGTTTAAAATTAATCCACTTAACCCTATTGTGCTGGCCTGCTCTGAATTAATTCCAGAAACGGAGATGCTCAGTGTGCCTGCAGCAGATATGTCCTCAATTTTCACTTTTGCAGAAGGGTTAAGGATATGGACTGCAATAAGTAAGTTTTTGAGTTTCTCAGTAACCGTGGGGTCGGACCGAACAGAAGAAATTTGTTTTTGTACTGCTGCAGATACCCCCGACCAGGAGTTATTATTACCGCCGTTATTGGAACCGCCTGTGCCACCAGGGCCATAAGGTTCTTTCCCTCTCTCAGCACTCCAGTTTGTACCATACCAAATTTAGAACTAGACATATTTTTTCTCCATGATTAACTTCTGTTATATAACTTTCCCTGTGAGGAACTTGAACCGTCGACATGTTACCCAGTAGAACACAACAGCCACAGATAATTATGACAAGCGTTTAAATATTGATTTTTTGTATAAATGCAGATATTGAAAGATGCTTTTCCAAATTAACCATGGCATTAATTTCATGTCAATAATATTCCTGAGAATATAATTAACCAATAATCCCCCATGCTATTATCCTGCCTTCTGGTGCAGTTTTTTTGTTTGTTATATATCTTCTAATAAGTTTTATAAGGGATCCGCATCCGGTCCAGCAGGTTGGTAAAATCCTGCACCGCCACAAAAACCACCGCCCCTTTGCCGGGGATGACGTTGGTGATGATCCCCACCGTCTCCCCGGTCATGCTGTCCACCACTGGCCCGCCGGACATGCCGGACACCGCCCCCGCGCCGGTGATGATGCCGTAGTAACAGCCGTCACGCTTCACGAAGCCGTCGATTTTCCCCATGCTGGATTTGGGCAGGCTGTTGATGGCGCTGTAGCCGAACAGAGTCACGTTGCGCCCGACCCTGGCGTACGCCAGCTGATGCACGATCTTGCCGCGGTTGTTATCGCCTATCACCGCCACATCGCAAATGGGATGCTGAGCTTTCACCGGCTTGAGCAACGGCACGGCGACATGGGCGGCGGTAACAGAAAGCGTGCTGGAGACCGGAAAGGTGGTGCCCTGCATCCCCGCCACCAGCCAGTTCAGCGGCGCAGGCAGGCCGATAAAGACCATATCAGCCTGCTTTGTCGCGCTAAAGTCGGTGCGGCTGGTGCCGGACATCACCACGCACCCCAGCAGTGTAAGGGGTGCCATGAGTGCGGCGAGAGCAAGATGCAGACGCTTCATGGTTCACCCCAGGATCTACTTTTTCGACCGCCCGGCGATGATCTCATCCGCCACGATACGCGGCGCTTCGGCGTAATGGTGGAACTCCATGCTGTAGGTGGCCCGTCCCTGAGACATGGAGCGCAGCGTGGTGGCGTAACCGAACATCTCCGCCAGCGGCACGTCGGCGCGGATAATCTGGCTGCCGAACTGCTCCTCCATCCCCTGCACCAGCCCGCGGCGGGAGGAGAGATCTCCCATGATGTTCCCGGCGTACTCCTCCGGAGTTTCGACCTCCACGTGCATCATCGGCTCGAGGATCACCGGATCGGCTTTGCGCGCCGCGTCCTTAAAGCCGAAGATCGCCGCCATGCGGAAGGCCATCTCCGAGGAGTCGACGTCGTGATAGGAGCCAAAGGTCAGGGTCGCTTTGATATCGACTACCGGATAGCCTGCCAGCACGCCGCTGTTCATCGCTTCCCGCAGCCCTTTCTCCACCGACGGAATGTACTCACGTGGCACCACCCCGCCCTTGGTGGCATCGACAAAAGCAAAGCCGCTGCCCGGCTCCTGCGGTTCGAGGCTCAGCACCACATGGCCGTACTGCCCTTTCCCGCCGGACTGGCGAACAAACTTGCCTTCGATGTCGCTCACCCCTTTGCGAATGGTTTCCCGGTAGGTGACCTGCGGACGGCCAATATTGGCCTCCACGCCAAACTCGCGCTTCATGCGGTCGACGATGATCTCCAGGTGTAGCTCCCCCATCCCGGAGATAATGGTCTGGCCGGACTCTTCATCGGTATGCAGGTGGAAGGAGGGATCTTCCGCCGCCAGTCGGTGCAGGGCGATGCCCATTTTCTCCTGATCGGCTTTGGTTTTCGGCTCGATGGAGAGGGAGATCACCGGGTCCGGGAACTCCATCCGCTCGAGGGTGATCACTGCCCCGGGGTCGGACAGGGTGTCACCGGTAGTGACATCCTTCAGCCCGACGCAGGCGGCGATATCCCCGGTCCGCAGCTCCTCGACGTCATGCCGGTCGTTGGCATGCATCAGCACGATGCGCCCGATGCGCTCTTTCTTGCCCTTCACCGGGTTGAACACCGCATCGCCTTTTTTCAGCACCCCGGAGTAGACACGGATAAAGGTCAGTTGTCCGACGTAGGGGTCGGACATCAGCTTGAACGCCAGCGCGGAGAAGGGTTCGTCATCGTTGGGGTGACGCTCGGCGTGCTGCCCTTTATCATCCACGCCGTCGATGGCGGGCACGTCGAGGGGGGATGGCATCAGCTCAATCACCGCATCCAGCATCCGCTGCACCCCTTTGTTTTTAAAGGCGCTGCCACAGAGCATCGGCTGGATCTCTCCGGCTACCGTGCGTTTGCGCAGTCCGCGGATAATTTCCGCTTCGTCGAGATCGTTGGTTTCGAGGTATTTATCCATTAACTCGTCGCTGGCTTCCGCCGCCGCTGAGACCATTTTCTCCCGCCAGGTTTTGGCGGTGGCCTGCAGATCGTCCGGCACCGGGGCATAGCTGAAGGTCATCCCCTGAGTAGCGTCATCCCAGATGATGGCCCGCATGTGGATCAGATCCACTACACCGGTGAAGTGCTCCTCGGCCCCGATAGGGATGACAATCGGCACCGGGTGGGCTTTCAGGCGATCGATCATCATCTGCACCACGTGGAAGAAGTCAGCTCCCGGACGGTCCATCTTGTTGACGAAGGCGATGCGCGGCACCCGGTACTTATTGGCCTGCCGCCAGACGGTTTCCGACTGCGGCTGCACCCCGCCGACGGAGTCATAGACCATCACCGCCCCGTCCAGCACCCGCATGGAGCGCTCCACCTCAATGGTGAAATCCACGTGCCCGGGGGTGTCGATGATATTGATGTGGTGCGGCTCAAACCCGCGGTCCATCCCGGACCAGAAGCAGCTTACTGCCGCCGAGGTGATGGTAATCCCCCGCTCCTGCTCCTGCGCCATCCAGTCGGTGATCGCTGCGCCATCGTGGACCTCCCCCATCTTATGGCTCACCCCGGTATAAAACAGGATGCGCTCGGTGGTGGTGGTTTTACCGGCGTCGATATGCGCCGAGATACCGATGTTGCGATAACGCTCGAGAGGAATGGACCGGATCATGATGCATCCTTATTTAATGGACATGACAATCACGCGCTGGGGTAGCGCGTGCAGTTATGTAGATCAGTGTAGTGCCCTGTCAACGGGGGGACGGGTGATTTACGGTGAGGGAATCAGACCGCGCTGCAACGCCGGGTGGCGGCTATGAACTGCGCCCCAAAACCTGGACGGCTTGTATTAACCGGTCTTCAGATACTCAGCCCGGAACGCCACCGGGCTGAGTCCTCCCAGACTCAGTTTGATACGCTTGTGGTTCCAGTACCTTATATACG